>JBCCHD010000054.1 GCA_039028935.1 Pseudomonadota bacterium
ATTAATTTGAATTTGCCACAAAAGTAGCAAGTATTTTTTAAAATAAAACAAATCAATTTACACTAATTTAGGGGTATAATAATTGACGCACTTAACCAGTCAAAGCCTTTCTTCAAGTTTTTGAAGAAAAATCAAGCTATGAGATCTGTCAACTATTGATCAGATAAGAATGAAAGAAAGACGGGTTCCCATCTAACTTGCATAATGTTCATATTCACAATACTCATTTCGATTGTCACAGCGCAGCACAGCACCAATTTCGACTCTATCAGTGTTAATTTTGACTCTTTTGATCAGTCCGCACAACTACAAACATCCCCGCCGGGAATGGATTAGCCTGATTGCCAAAGGTTGTTGAAAACAACCCTTGCGAAGGAAAGACGCTCTGAAACTCAGACCATACCGGTGTACCGCCCGATTCGCTGGTGTAAATCGAGAACTGCACCACTTCGGAGTCCTGTAACGGCAGACCGCTACTGTCCGTCAAATAGCCCTGATAGCTGAGCGCTGATGGCACCTGCGCCAGAGTAATGGGCATCCACCACCCACTCGCCATGAGCATTGCCAGAAAGCAAAATCGCATCATTTTCTCCCCGTATCGATTTTTTTATTATCGACATATCGTCTGCTTACCAAGACATACGGGGTTTGCCCACGATTGGGCTCATCGCAATGACGTTTTTCTTAGAGGCGTTCCATCACTGTCGTAATACCCTGACCCAGACCGATACACATGGTGGAGATTCCCACACTAAGATCACGATCTTCCATGACGGTTAAGAGCGAGCCTGAAATGCGAGCACCGGAGCATCCAAAGGGATGACCCAGGGCGATGGCGCCACCATGCACATTGACTTTGGTGTCCATATCATCAAGCAGTTTGAGGTCCTTCAACACAGGCAGCGATTGCGCGGCAAACGCTTCATTGAGCTCGACGTAGTCGATGTCATCTATGGTCATGCCCAATTGCTTTAACGCTTTTTGCGTAGACGGTACCGGGCCATAGCCCATGATAGAGGGATCTACGCCGGCTAACGTCATGGCGGTGATACGGGCTTTTGGCTTAAGACCCAGTGACTCAGCGCGCTCAGCCGACATAATGATCATCCCCGATGCGCCATCGGTCACTTGCGATGAGGAACCGGCCGTAACCGTACCGCCCTTGGGATTAAACACCGGTCGCAGTCCCGCCAGTGCTTCGAGGGTGGTGTCCGGACGAATGGTCTCGTCGTGTTCGATCATGTGCGGCACGCCTTTGTCGTCATGACCCATCACTGGAATGATCTCATTAGCAAATTTTCCTGACTCGCGGGCCGCTGCCGCGCTCTGGTGTGAGCGCAGCGAAAACTTATCCATGTCCTCCCGTTGGATACCGTGCATCATCGCAAGCAGCTCCGCGGTCATGCCCATGCTGCCGGCGGCCTTGGCTACCGATACGCCAAGCTCCGGGTTCGGGTTGACACCCTTATTCATGTCGATGTGGCCCATGTGTTCAACACCACCCACGATATAGATGTCGCCCAGTCCGGCCATAACATTGGCGGCAGCCGTATGCATCGCCGACATCGACGAACCACAGAGTCGGTTGACCGTTTGCGCGGGTACAGAATGCGGCAAGCCTGCCAATAGACCAACAAAGCGTGCAATATTGACGCCCTGCTCGTCGCGCTGCATGACGCATCCCCAAATGAGATCATCAATCTCCTCTGGATTGATGGCGCTGTTGCGACCCAACAAGCCCTTGATCACGGCGGCACTTAATTCGTCGGCGCGCGTATTTCGAAAACAACCGCCCTTGGCACGACCCATCGCCGTTCGAGCAAAGTCAATTACAACGGCGTCTCTTGGATTAGTAGTCATAGCTTAAAATTCCTGATCTGTCTTTATCGATGATGCCTGGCAGTCACTGCCATCAGCCGTAGTATTTAGCGCCATTCGCTGCCATCTCCTGCATCGCAGGTGTGGCTTCGTAGAGTTTGCCAAGATGTGCATACTGCTCGCACATGGCCACGAAGGTATCGACACCGATGCTGTCAATCCAGCGGAAAATTCCGCCGCGGAATGGCGGAAAGCCCACGCCATACACCAACGCCATGTCGGCTTCCGCCGCCGAATCGACAATGTTCTCTTCGAGGCATCGAGCCAGCTCGGTTGCCATCGGGATCATCATGCGCGCGATAATCTCGTCTTTATCAAATTCTTTGCGCGACTCGGTGTGCGGCGCCAACAACTCATACGCTTTCTCGGAGACGATCTTTTTGGGCTTGCCGCGTTTGTCGAGCTCGTAATCGTAAAAACCCGAGCCGTTTTTCTGACCGTAGCGATCGTTTTCAAACATCACATCGCCCGCCGTTTTGTAGGTTTTGGTCATGCGGTCTGGGAAGCCCTCTGCCATCACCCCTTCGGCGTGCGAACCGGTGTCGATGCCGACCACATCCATGAGATAGGCGGGTCCCATTGGCCAGCCCCAGCGCTCCATCGTCTTGTCGACCATCTGAAAATCAGCGCCGTCTTTGACCAGACCCATAAACCCAGCAAAGTACGGAAACAGCACGCGGTTAACCAAAAACCCAGGGCAGTCGTTGACGACAATTGCCTTCTTACCCATCGCATTGGCGTAGGCCACCGTTCGGGCAATCGCTTTATCGGAGGATTTTTCGCCGCGGATCACTTCCACCAACGGCATGGCATGGACAGGATTAAAGAAGTGCATGCCACAGAAGTTTTCGGGACGCGCGAGCGCGCTCGCCAAATAACTAATCGAAATAGTCGAGGTGTTGGATGCGATAATTGCATCCTCATCCACAGTCTTCTCGACCTCGGCCAAAACGATGTTCTTCACCTTCGGATTCTCGACCACAGCTTCGACCACAATATCGACCTCATCAAAACGATCGTACGTCAGCATCGGATCGATTGACGACAACACCTTGCCCATTTGCTCGACAGTCATGCGGCCTCGATTGACGCGCTTCGTGAGCAATTTACTGGCCTCAGAAAGACCCAGATCGAGGCCTTCTTGATTGATGTCTTTCATTTTGATCGGCACGCCTTTGTAGGCCGACTGATAGGCAATGCCGCCGCCCATAATGCCGGCCCCCAGCACGGCGGCGCGCGCGACTTTTTTGTCCGACTGTTTTTCCGACTTCTTCGCTTTCTTACCGATCAGTTGATCGCTTAGGAAAATGCCGGTCAGCGACTTGGCCGCTTCGGTGGCCGAGACTTTCATGAAGCCATCTGCTTCCACCGCGATGGCCTCGTCGCGTCCTTTCGACGCGGCTTTTTGCATACACTCGATGGCGACGATTGGCGCGGGATAGTTCGGACCAGCTAAGTTGGCCACAAAGGCTTTCGACGTTTCGAACGCCATCATCGCTTCCACCTGATTGAGTTTCAGAGGACCGGTTTTCTGTGCCCGTCGTGACGCGTAATCCATTTTGCCGTCGATTGCGTTTTTTAGTACCGCAAGGGCCGCGTCGCGCAGGTCTTCGGGCGCGACCACGCCATCCACAACGCCAGCGTCGAGCGCTTCCTCGGGGCGTTTGTCTTTGCCTGACGCAATCCAATCGATCGCCGTATCGGCGCCCGCGATGCGCGGCAAACGAACCGTGCCACCCCAGCCAGGAATAATGCCGAGCTTGGTTTCAGGTAACCCAACCTTGGCGGCCGAGCTCATGACGCGAAAATCGCAAGCCAGTGTGAGCTCAAGCCCTCCACCGAGCGCATAACCGTTGATCGCGGCAACCACCGGCACGCGTAAATCTTCGATGCGATTGAAATTGATAATGTTAGGGTCTTCGGCTTTGTTGAAATCGTCGCGGCCGAACATGGAGCCGAACTCGGTGATATCGGCGCCGACGATGAAGACGGGCTTAGCGCTGGTAATCAGCACACCGTTGATGTCGTTGTTGCTTTCGATCGCATCGATTGCTTTGGTCAGTTCACCGACCGTCAGCGCGTTGAATTTATTGACCGACTCTCCGGCCAGGTCGAACTGGATCTCCGCAATACCAGCATCGAGCATGCTGACCGTTATGGCACTACCTTTAAACATCCGATTTGGCCCTCTGGTTAATTCGTAAAAGTGGCGTCTTCGACGCCATCCCGAGCGGTGAAGCCAAAAATGACACACTGCAGCGTAAACGGGAATGCCACCATACACAATCCGCCACGGAGACGAAAGCAGCTGTGGACAAAGATGTCACGGAATCCAATTTTATGTATATTTTTCAGTCACCTTAGATCCGACAACGCAGGACGTTTTGAGCGGACTACAGCATATTTTTAACATAATAATTAGGAAGCGCACGATGACCTCATCCCTTTTTGATCTCTCCGGCCAGATCGCACTCGTGACCGGCGCAAGCCGCGGCATCGGCGAGTCCATCGCCAAACGGTTCGCTCAGCAGGGTGCGCATGTATTGGTATCCAGCCGGCGAATCGATGGTTGCGCGGCCGTTGCGGAGGCCATCAACACCGGCGGCGGTAGCGCCGAACCGATCGCCTGCAATGTCGGCAACATGGCCGACATCGATACGGTGTTCGACCGTATTCAACGCGACCATGGTCGCCTCGATATTCTCGTCAATAACGCCGCGACCAACCCCTATTTCGGCGACATACTCGACACGGATCTGGCTGCCTACACCAAAACCGTGGACGTCAATGTACGCGGTTACTTTTTCATGTCAGTGAACGCGGGCCGACTGATGCGCGACAATGGTGGCGGCGCAATCGTCAACACTGCCTCGATCAATGCGCTACAGCCGGGCATGGCGCAAGGTATTTACTCCATTACCAAAGCCGCCGTCGTCAACATGACCAAGGCCTTTGCCAAAGAGTGCGCCCGGCACAATATTCGCGTAAATGCCTTATTGCCTGGACTCACCAAAACGAAATTTGCGGGCGCGCTATTCGAAGACGGCATCTATTCTCAAGCCATCAAACAGATACCGATGCGACGTCACGCAGAACCGGACGAAATGGCCGGAACCGTGCTGTACCTGGTATCGGCCGCTTCAAGCTATACGACCGGTGAGTGTATTGTCGTAGACGGCGGATTTACACTTTGATCGAAACGGATAAAAATTACGGTTTGCTAATGTCACTGCGAAATACACTGACCCATAGGGCACAATGGTTAATGCGCTGTCGCGTATTCTCCTAAGAGGACAATCCGATTTACGGTCAAATTCTAAAAATGAACACGCAACTTGAACGCACGGTCGCGTATTCGCTGCCGATCGGCGATGAGGCGGTGGACATGAACGCCTTGATTGGTGAGGATATTTCGCTGCGGTTCGATGGCGAAATTCGCTGTATTAAATGCGACAGATCCACCAAAAAGTCGTTTGGCCAAGGCTTTTGCTTCCCCTGTTTTCGCAGTGCGCCCGAAGCGAGCGAGTGTATTTTACGCCCGGAACTCTGCCGCGCCCACGAAGGCGAGGCGCGGGACATGGAATGGGCGAAACGACATTGCTTGCAGGAGCATATCGTTTATCTGGCCAAGAGCTCGGTCATCAAAGTCGGTATCACACGCGGCAGCCAAATTCCTACGCGCTGGATTGACCAGGGCGCATCAGAAGGACTGATCTTCGCACGCACACCGAATCGCTTTACTGCCGGCCAGGTGGAAGTGGCCATGAAAGCATTCCTGACCGACCGTACCAATTGGCGACGGATGCTAAAAAACGAGATAAGTGACGACGATCTGATTGCGCGCAAAACAGAATTGACCGATCAACTGGATGACGAACTCAGCGCGTACATCACCCAAAACGAATCGGTCACCACGGTCGATTATCCGGTTACCGCCTATCCGGAAAAGGTGAAAAGCGTCGGCTTTGACAAACTCCCGCGCATCGAGGGCCAACTGCTTGGCATAAAGGGGCAGTATTTACTGCTGGATAAAGACCGCGTCCTCAACATCCGTAAACATCAAGGTTACCTAATTGCATTGGACGCTTAACGTAGCGCATGACCACTCTCTATCGCGAGCCTGCCTGCTGGCCACTTAGCGGTCGCTACTGCCTCAATTAAGCGATGTTCATGCCGCTTAGACGCGCGGCGATAATTTGATCGGCCTCGTGCATGATGCGATCAATAAGCTCTTGCACCGTGGGAATGTCATTGATCAATCCCGCCACCATGCCGCATGACCAGGCACCCGCGTCCATATCGCCTTCGAGCATAATGCGTGGATAAACGCCGGCCACTTCTTCGATGATGTCTTCAAACTTAATCGAATCACCTAAACGCTTTTCCTTTTCGAGCAAATTCTCCACTGCCGCGTTATTCATCACGCGCTCGGTGTTCCGAAGCGGGCGCATGACCAGCCGCGTATCGAGTTCCGATGCCTCGACAATGGCTTGCTTTACTTTTTCATGAACCGGCGCTTCTTGTGTGGCGATAAAACGGGTACCCATGTTCATACCTTCTGCACCCATCGCCAGGGATGCCACGAGCGAACGACCGTCAGCCTGCCCACCCGAGGACACAAAAGGAATCTCCAGCTCATCATCGGCGCGTGGCAGCAAAATCATATTGGGCACATCGTCTTCGCCTGGGTGTCCACCACACTCAAAGCCGTCCACGCTCACCGCGTCGCAGCCGATCGACTGCGCTTTAAGCGCATGTCGCACCGACGTGCATTTGTGAATGACTTTGATGCCCGCGTCCTGCAAATAGGGCAGCACCTGCGATGGATTGTTACCCGCGGTTTCAACGACTTTGACCCCGCCTTTAATAATGGCCTGAATGATGGCGGGATAATCGGGTGCATTGACGGTGGGTAAGAAGGTCACGTTAACGCCAAACGGCTTGTCCGTCATATCTGCACAGCGCGCAATCTCGTTGGCAAGATCCTCCGGCGTTTTCTGAGTAAGCGCTGTGATAATGCCCAATCCACCCGCGTTTGAAACCGCGGCGGCAAGCTCGGCGAAGCCCACGTAATGCATGCCGCCTTGAATAATCGGATGCTTGATGGCGAATAGTTCGGTGATACGTGTTTTCATGCGATACCTTTTTGTGTTGCGGCGTGGTGGCAAGTACGTCGTGCACTCATCGTGTTGTAGTCAACGGTCTCAAGCCGCCACCGATGAAACCTATCCATGCGGTGGCCCTATATGATTCGCTCCAGCGAAGCTCCGCGCAGACTACAGGCAGTTCTGCGCGCAAATCAATAGCGCCGATTCAACACTGATCAGTAACGATGCATAATTGTGAGCAAAATCAATAGATTTCATTTTCGATTGCGCTATTATGGTGCGCACATGTTCTGCATGAGTTCTCGCATGGCCACTTCGCTGCTTATCATTAACGGACCGGGTTTGACCTATTCGGAATCCTTCGGCGCCGAGTCCTTCGATACTATTCACAACGCCTGCACCGATTTGTGCGCAAGCCTGAATATCGATTTGGATTTTCGTCAATCGGATGACCCGCAAGACGTTATCCAATGGATTAAACGCGATGCGGCCAGTCATGATGCATTGATCATTAATCAAATGGGCTGTATGGATCGCACTCCGATCGACTATAAACACTACGCGCACGGCCTGCGCGCGCTTCAAGCGCTCCAGTGTCGGGTGATTGAAGTCAACTTGACGAATGTATTTCGCGACGATCCGGGTGTGTTCACGCCAGTACAGGGACCTTCCGGTCGATCGGCATTGATCAGTGGCTTAGGCGTTAACGGATATCGACTTGCCATCCGAGCTGCACACGCCGAAGCGCAAGCGGCGCGCTCGTCATGAACATACTGGTACTGAACGGACCCAACCTCAATCTATTAGGCACTCGTGAGCCGGAGATCTACGGCTCCGATACGCTGGACGACATCGCGGAGCGTTGCCGACAGCGAGCGCAGCGAGCCAACGCGAATGTCGAATTTCGACAGTCGAATTATGAGGGAAAACTGGTCGACTGGATCCAAGAGGCCATCGGTCAGTTTGATGCCCTTATTATCAATCCTGCGGCGTATACGCACACCAGCATCGCCCTTCACGATGCGTTGCTATGCTACGGCGGACTCAAAATCGAGCTGCACATTTCTAACCCCCACCTACGAGAACCCTTTCGACATCACTCTCACGTGTCGACGGCCGCCGACGTGGTGATCATGGGACTGGGCGTCGCCGGTTATGAGCATGCGATCGACGCCGCCATCGAAGCCCAGGGTTAATCCACCGTGTTAACGGTGTCGATGCTAAACGCCGTGACCGACTCGGAAAAGCACTTTTAGATCCGGTACGCTCGTCACAACCCATCTAGGGCGAGGCGATTCCGTATAGCGATTCGATCAACGCCCGCCTGTCCTCAAGCTCGGCGGCCAACTTCGTATTCGCCGGGTTGCTGATCGCCAACGTCTCGCGTATGCCAAGCGCCTCTAAGTAGTAAGGTCGCGCGGCCATTTTATCTTGCGCCGCGTTGAGTGCCTCAGCCAAGTTTTCAAGGCCGATGGCGAGCGTTCGAGAGGCGTTCGCATTGTCCGGGTCTGACTCGGACAGGGCGCGATACTCAGCGAGTGCCTGCTGATAGATCGGCACCGAGCCCGACGCATCCCCGCTTGCCAAGCGCACATCCGCTAATTTCTCGACCGCAATGGCAGCATCGCGCCGTCGATTGGCGTTACCGGGTTCTTTGGCTGCCTGCTGTTGCCGCAGGCTCATTGATTGCTCGAACTGCACAAGCGCGAGTTCAAAGTCGCCTTGTCCGGACAGCATTGTGCCCACCCGTTCGTGCAACAGTGCACGATAACGTACCGCGCGCGGCGGCCCCTCGGGATCCTCAGCCAGCGGCAGAATCAAGGCTAACGCCCGCTCATAAATCGCAAGCGCTTCAGCCGGTCTGCCGGCATTAGGAAAACTCGGGTGGCCCAACAAGTCGCCTTGCTTCACGCCCGATATGGCGACAGACAGTAGCGCCAATTTTTTGTCCGGATAGGTGTCAACCAAACGCTCAAACGTCGCCATCGAATCTACGGAGTGTGCTAACGCACCCTCCACATCACCTGTCCACGCAAGCACATCCGCGAGTTTTTCATGAACGATCGCTGCGTGCCGCTCGAGCTCCGGGTTATTAGCGGTAGAGCGCTCTAGCGCCTCGGCAATCGCCAGTGCCTTACGATAGCTCTCAATTGAGCTGGCCAGATCACCCACGTTCGCATTGGTCGGGTTACCCAATACATCACCCAACTTCTTATAGGCTTTTGAGAGATCAAGCTGAAGCGCGCGATCGCTGCCTGCGTCTTTGGCTAGCCGATCAAGGTAGTGCAGTGACTCGCGGGTCATAAGCTGCCGAGCCGCCGTGCCGCCCGGTAGGTCGGCCACTTCATCATGTAACTCGAAGATCACCGTTTCGGCAAAACCACGTAAATCATTAAATCGCTCATTGGCAATATGGGCTTGCCACAACGACACACCGAGGCCGAGCACAAGCGCCAGCACCGCCGCGCCTGCGGCCGCAACCACCACGCGATTGCGGCCCACAAACTTGCGCAGACGGTAGGTGCCCGAATCGCCCATGGCCGTAACCGGCAAGCCTTTGCAGTAGGCGTTGAGATCGTTGGCAAACAGCTGTGCCGAGGGATAACGCTCACCAGGTTCGCGATGCAAGGCTTTGGCGAGCACCGCATCGAGGTCACCACGCAATGCGGTAGACAGTTTAGTCACCGACGAGCGCCGGTTTCGTAACATTTGTGACTGTCGATCTGGCTGTCTCAATGCTCTCACATGTTCGCTGGGTTGGCGCAGCGGCAGACTCTCCAAGCGTTCAAGCAAAACCTCTCGCGGTCCACTTTTGAGCGCAAACGGTGTTTCGCCCACAAGCAGCGTGTACGTGAGCACGCCCAACGAATACACGTCACTGGTCGTGAAGACAGGCGCGCCGGCAATTTGCTCTGGGCTCGAATATTCCGGCGTCAGCGCGACAAACTCACTCGACGCCTCGTCACTCGTGTTCAGATTTGCGGGCATCCACCGCGCAACACCAAAGTCCAGCAGCTTCGGAATCCCGTCCTCCGTAACCAGGATATTGCCCGGCTTGATGTCGCTATGAATAATCAAATTTTGGTGCGCGGACATCAGCGCCATCGCCACTTTCTGAACCAACTCAAGACGACGACGTAGCGACAGAGCCTGCTCGTCGCAAAATTGATCAATTGGCATGCCTTCAACTAGTTCCGTCACCAAGTATGGCAACCCTTTGTCGGTGGTGCCCCCATCGATCAGACGAGCGATGTAAGGGTGATGCAAGCGCGCCAGAATGCGGCGCTCTTCATCGAAGCGGCGAATCATTTCATGCGATTGCAAGTAAGTGCGCATCACCTTGAGGGCGACACGCTGCGAATACCCGCTGGCTCTTTTCTCGGCAAGATACACGTTGCCCATGCCGCCGCGATCGATATTGCGAACAATCCGATAGTCACCGATTTGATCACCCTCGGCGAACGAACGCTCTTCTTCAACCGGCTTCAGAAAATCGGACGTTCGCCCAATCGTGCGCATGAGTTTATCGACAGCGGTGCGCAACGTGGCCTGCGCTTGTGCGTCCCCCGCTTGCGCGCACGTATCGACTAAAAACGATTCGCGCTGGTCCGGGCTCAAGTCGAGCGCCTCCTCGCAGATTTGCAAGACTCTCTTTTGAAAATTGCTGTCGTTCATCTTGGTCGGTTGGTCATCGAAATCAGACCACAGTCATCTTTGTTGTTATTCGTGCACACTTAAATCAGATTGTCTTAGTGGCGTTCATTTCTCAACGCTTTACTCCATGAACCAAGCGCGACGCCGTTCTTGCTCTGATTATAAGCATGGGCAAGCTCGTTTTTGCCGAAGATCCGATTCTAGGTCGAAAAATGGCGTATTTGAGCATCTCAAATTCGATCTTCAACCAGCCGGCAACCGCCAATTGCTGCAAAAACCGGCGTTCGTCGCAGAAATCCACGATATGACAAACTTCATATTCGCTGCACTTTTGTCCATCAGTATTCAGGCTGTCGAGCTGGCGTATTTAACGCACTCGCATCGTGCAGAAGCCAACCCGCGACGACACCAATACGATACGATAGGGATCTGGGCACACTTTATCTATGCGACTCACCCTGACTCACAAATTGATTCTGGCCTTTTTGGGCCTCACGTTGATCGTCCTGATCGCCACGCTCGGCCTTGCGCGCTGGAGTTTCAATAAGGGGTTTGTCGACTATGTGAACGCCATTGAGTACGTGCGTCTGGAGCGCCTTGCTGAAGCGCTGACCGCCGAGTACCGTGAATCGGGAGAAAGCTGGAACACACTCAGCGAAGCAATGTTTGCCCAGATGATTCGATCGCACGCGCCACCGCCTGGGGCGCGCTCCGGTCGAGGTAGGCCGCCGGGGCAACGCGCGCCGTCCGAGCGCGATCGATCGTATGAGCCTGGAAAACCGCTACCTGCCGAACGGGGCGCGCGAACCGAAGCCGGACCCCAAGCACCCTCAACCACGCGCACTCCGCACGACGATCGCTCACGCAAGCGGGCAAGGGATGGGGGACCACGAGCGCCACGATTACCCACTGCACTATTTGTGAATAATGTGCTGATGGCTGGCGATCCACGCGCCGATCAGCCGGACGCTATACGCGTGCCCGTCATGTACAACGGCAGCCAAATCGGTCTTCTTTTAACGGTGCCACGTCGCTCCCTCGTCTCGGTGCAAGAGACTGCGTTTTCGTCGCAGCAATCGCGCGCCAGCTGGGCCATTGGTGCGGTGTCGTTAGGCCTGGCATTACTGGTCTCAACGCTACTCGCCAGGCGCCTACTCGCGCCGGTACACCGAATGAAGCAGGATGTCGCACAGCTCTCAAACGGCGATTACACCATTCGACTCGACGAACCCCGTACCGATGAACTCGGAGAGCTAGCGCACAATATCGATCGACTTGCCGCAACACTTGACGAGGCGCGTTCCGCACGACAGCGTTTTTTTGCCGACGTCTCGCATGAGCTGCGCACACCCATCACCGTACTCGCCGGTGAACTTGAGGCATTGCGAGACGGCATTCGATCGTTCGATCACGAACAAATCGAATCCTTGGCGCAGGAAGTCGAGCGGATGCGTTTGCTGGTGGATGATCTGTACGACCTATCCCTATCGGACATGGGCGGCCTGAAGTACGCCTTTGCGCGAGTCGATCTAAGGGATGTTATAGAGACGTGCCACGACGCCATCAAAGGCCGAGCAGCACAGCAGTCGATTGTGGTCACCGTCCATGCGGAGCCGCTCACCGTTCAAGCGGACCGCTTGCGACTGGTTCAGCTTATACAAAACGTGCTGGGCAACTCGCTGGCCTATACCGACTCGCCAGGTCGCATTGATATCCGCGTGTTCAAACTCGAACACGATGCGGTAATCGAAATTGATGACAGCGCACCGGGTATCGGTAAAATGGATCCTTCACAACTTTTCGAGCCACTGTACCGGGGTGAGGCATCACGTAACCGTCGATATGGCGGCGCCGGGCTTGGCTTATCAATCTGTCGTAATATCGTACAGGCGCACAGTGGCACACTGACCGCCGAAGCGTCTGAGCTGGGTGGGTTGCGTATACGCATTACACTACCGGAGCAACCATGAGCCCACCGACTGATTCAATATTGGTCATTGAAGACGAGCCCAAAATTGCACAATTGCTGTCCGATTACCTCACGCGCGAGAACTTTCAGGTAGACATCCTGCTGGAAGGCACGCACGCGGTGGAACGAGTCCAAGAGCGCCAACCGAGTCTTATTCTTCTTGATTTAATGCTGCCGGGGAAAGATGGCCTCACGATCTGTCGGGAGGTGCGACAGTTCGCCGATGTACCGATTATTATGATCACGGCGAAAGTCGATGAAATCGATCGATTGCTCGGTCTTGAACTGGGTGCGGATGACTACGTGTGCAAGCCCTTTAGCCCACGCGAAGTCGTGGCACGCGTGAAGACTATTCTGCGTCGTGTGGGTCGTGCGATTGAGCCGGTCACCGACGAAAAAGTCATTACGTATCGAAGCGTACGACTTCTGCCCGAACGCTACGAGTGTCAGGTGAACGATACGCGCATCGAACTCACACCCGTTGAGTTTCGCTTGCTGCAGGCTATGGTTGGGCGCCCGGGCCACGTGTTCTCCCGCGACAAGCTAATGACAGTCGCCTATACCGATGATCGGGTTGTCAGCGATCGCACGATCGACACGCATATTAAAAACATTCGAAAAAAGTTGGTCGCCGCAGGCTGTGACGACATGCTTCATTCGATCTATGGCGTGGGATACAAAGTCGACTAAGTCATCCAGACTGTCGCGCCAGTAACGCGACGTTAACGCTTATCTGCCGAGACCTCATCGAGAATATCGTTCACCAGCTGCAGCTGCTTTCGCTCCGACGACGCCAACGCCCGATGAAACATGTGCAGAAGCTCATACCTTTGCTCGTATTGGCGAAGCTTAGCCAGATCATAGCGACGAATTGCTTTAAGGTTTTCGTTCGCTTCATCGCCTTGATAGTCCACCGCAGCACCGGCCGCGGCAAACGCCTTCACATCAAAATCGACCGCGTCATTTTGCGTCGACTCTTGCACCACCAGATCCATGAGTTCGGGGAAGATGAACGCTTCGCGATCGAGTAATGAATGGTATCGAATGAGTTTGCTCTTGAGCGATTCGCTGGACAACCGAGCGAGCTGGCCACTCGCCGTCAATTGTACGTACGCCGCCGACTTGGCAGGACGTCGACCGGTTGATCGCGCAGCCACCAGCGCCCGCTCAATGTCGGCACTGGTCGATGAAGAAACGTTGCCTTCCAGTACGGCAATCAGGTTTTGTAAGTCTGTCGCGTAACCCTCTCGAAAGGCGATCTGCTTAGTCAACGCTTCACCAATTTCCGAGAACTCGTCTTTCAGCTGCGCCAGGATTGCGGCCTCACGCGCACTCTCGATGCGCACCTCGTTCCAGTTGGCCACTTGAATACCGATGAACACACCGACCACAACGATCACGAAGTCGATGGCTACTGCCGTCCAATTTTGCTCTTTTACATGCTGGGATAGTCGACGAAGCAGCATGGCGCCCCCTCACTCACTGACGTCACAGTGCACTATACGATTCACCTTTGTCGATTTAACGCTTTCAGACGAACTTGATGATCTCAATTCGGTCACTCAGCGTTTGGGCATAACTTCACATTTTCTCCATATTGCCTTCGTCTGGACTTCGCGGTGCGGCCCGATACTGAGCACAGGCTTAAAAAACGGAGACCCCATCATGACTTTTTCAGCAATTAAAACGACCGCTTTGATTATTGCGGCTTCGATTGTCGCCCCTCAGGCATTGGCAGGCGAGGACGGTGAGCGTAAGAAACGACGCGGACCACCGCCTGTGGCCATTGAAGCGTGCAGCGGTCTAGCCGAGGGCACGCAATGCAGTTTTATCGGGCGCCGCGGTCAAGAACGACAAGGCACTTGTGTTATCCCTGCGCGCAACCAAGAGATCCTGGCGTGTAAACCAGACCATCGCCGTCGCGGTCATCACGACGAATCGTAATGAGTTCCCCCACAGGTCGGCGAGACGAGTGCCGACCTGTTTTTTTATTGCTCAATCATTTCGTAAACGGCAGATGACTCAATAAGCCCTTTTACTGCCTTGAGATACTCAGCAATGTGATCAGACTGCATATGGGCCTGCCACCGTTCGCGCGACGCCCACCGCTCGTAGAATAGGAAATGGTGGGGGTCATCTCGATCCTCGTGAAGCGCATAAAGTTGGCAACCGGCCTCTAGTCGGGTCGGCACTAAGAGTGCAGCCAATGCGGTTTTAACCCTATCTCGACGTCCTGCCTTCGCGTGGATATGGGCAACGATAATGTGTTGCGACAACGCTCTACTCCTACATTAACCAAGCTTAACGCTAGCATAGCGCTGATTACCCGATGCGGTGATTATTAATCACCGCGCGAGGCGGCTTGACGTGATTGATCTATTATGTGACTATTTGGTCACATATGTAACCACCGATCACGCTGTGCAAAGGCCCATTCGACATCGAGAACACGACTCACCCGAAGACGACGCAGTGTGGTCGGCGATGAACGATGCGTCGCGGCGTAAAATGCTCGATTTGCTCCGCGAGTCGGCACTGACCACCCATGCGCTGTGTGCGCATTTCTCGTTTTCGCGATTTGCCGTCATGAAGCACCTCACTGTGCTCGAGCAAGCCAACTTGGTGATTGTGGAGCGCCGCGGTCGCGAACGGTACAACCATCTGAATCCCGCTCCGCTGCAAGCCATATACCGACGCTGGATCCGGCCCTTTGAACAATTGCCCGCCGATCGGCTACTGCGCATCAAGCAACTCGCCGAAACAGACAACTAAGGAGTCCACTATGACAATCGAACCGGCCCAACTGGCCTCGCTGACGATACAAATCACAATTGATGCGACTCGCGAAAAGGTATGGACCTCACTCACACGCGACATTGACCAATGGTGGCCGGCTGACTTTTACAATGGCGGTGACGAGGGCACGCGTTCGTTTTCGCTCGAAACCGAGCCCGGCGGTCGCATGTACGAGCAATGGGACGACGGCGGTGGTGTGCTGTGGGGCCACGTCGTGAGCATCGTGCCAAATCAACAGCTGCAGATTTTAGGCTCAGTGTTCCCGAATTTCGGCGGCCCCACGCAGTGGTTCGGCACATGGAAACTCGACGAGCACAATGGTCAAACAACGCTCACCTATACCGAGTCCGACATTGGTCGAGTATCGGACAAAGGCACCGACGAGAAAGACCAGGGCTGGCGCTATCTGTTCGGTTGTTTGCAGGCGTTTGTCGAAGGACGTAAAGCACCCACTTGGGGGTAATGCCCGCTGCATGACGAATTGACCATTAACCTGACCCACCCTGTGACTAAGCGGACCCGCGATAAACTAACCTAGCGAGGTCAAACCTTTTCAAACCCCAGCCGCTCGCGCGTCACTCAACCAATCCGTGTCGCGCGAACAGCTGCTCAGTCGGTTTGCGTCGTCGACCACATTGTGTACTCTGGCGACATGACTGAACCGGCCACAGCCCCTTTTTACCGCCTGGACGGCACAGCCACTTCGCTAGTGGTGGATTGCCGCGACGCACAGCCGTCGGTGCTGTACTGGGGACCGCGACTGGACGCCCATTGCACGGGCGCCGAGCTCGCCGCACTGTCGGTACGTCAAGAAGCCCCGGCACGCGAAGCGCGAGAAGCGCCGATCACCTTGACGCCGCTCCCGGCTGCAGGCTACCTGGGACGACCAGGTTTGGCTGTGCATCGACAAGGACGCGACTGGCACGTGTTCACGCGCATCGCTCACGTTGAACAACTCGATGCGCATACGCTGTCAATTGTATCGACTTGCGATCACACGCTCATCAAACTGGTTCATCGACTCACACTGGATCCGGACAGCAACGTGCTGGCCGCCTCCACTGAGCTCATCAACGAGGGCGCTCTCCTAACGGTCGACGACTGTTGCGCACCCTGCCTGCCGTTGCCCGAACAGTGCAACCAAATAATGGGGTTCAATGGCCGTTGGTCCGGCGAATTTCGAACGCAAACCGTTCCGCGGCCACAGGGCCTCTATCTTCGAGAGAATCGCAGCGGCCGCACGTCGCACGATACGTTCCCGGGCGTTATTGTTCACGATGCGGCGACATCCGAGCAAAGCGGACTCGCTTACGGCTTTCACCTTGGCTGGAGCGGCAATCATCGTCTTGCCGTTAATGAACTGGCCGATGGACGTACCGCGAGCCTGTTTAGCGAACTTTTTTATCCGGGCGAACAGCGACTAGAACACGGCGAGCGCTACACCACACCGACACTCTATGCCGCCTGTTCGACCAATGGCCTCACACCCTTATCGCAACAGTTTCATCGATATGTGCGCGCGCACTTGACCGCCCCGCACATGCAAGGCAAGGCCAAACGCGTGCATTTCAATTCGTGGGAGGCCGTCTATTTCGACCTAAGCGAAGAAAAGCTATTCGCGCTGGTCGATGCGGCGGCCTCCGTGGGTGCCGAACGTTTTGTGCTCGACGACGGCTGGTTTCGCCATCGCCGCGGCGACCATGCCGGGCTTGGCGATTGGTATGTGGAAGACGCGATTTTCCCGAATGGCCTGACGCCACTTGCCGAACAGATTGCCAAGCGCGGGCTCGAGTTTGGACTATGGCTCGAACCTGAGATGGTCAACCCTGACAGTGATTTGTTTCGCGCGCATCCCGATTGGGTACTGCATGCCGATCCAGCACCGCGCGTGCTGGCGCGCCATCAGCTTGTACTGGATCTGACCAAACAAGCGGTGTTTGACTATCTATTCGAACGCATCCATTCGCTTCTGACGCAATACCCCATCACCTACATTAAATGGGACATGAATCGCGACCTACACCAACCGGGTAGTGACGGCGGGGCAGCGGTCCATGCACAAACCCGTGCGGTGTATGCCCTGCTCGCCCAAGTCCGCGACGCCCATCCGCTCATTGAAATCGAGAGCTGCTCCTCGGGCGGCGGACGCACCGACTATGGCGTGCTGGCTTACACCGATCGTCTGTGGACCTCCGACAGCAACGACGCGCTTGACCGACTGGCGATTCAGCGCGGCTGTTCATTTTTCTTCCCAGCCGAAATGATGGGCGCACATGTGGGCCCTGCCGACTGTCACATCACCGGCCGCCGGTTGAGCATGGCACTGCGTGGTGCCGTGGCCGTATTTGGTGACATGGGCATCGAAGCCAACGTGCTGGACATGTCCGAGGCGGAAAAAAAGGAACTAGCCGCTGCCGTGACGCTTCACAAAACGCATCGCCAACTGATTTTTAGCGGTGATCTCGTGCGCCTTGACACAGCACCGCACGATCACGCGTTTGGTGTTGTCGCCGCCGACGGGGGTGAAGCGCTGTTTTCGTATACGCTACTGGAAAGTCAGCCGCATTCGCTACCGGGGCGTCTGAAACTGACGGGCCTGGAAGATCAGGCGCGCTATCACGTGCAGTGCGTTTGGCCCACGGATCTCGACACCACCCGCGAACCTCTGTCGACACTGCATGGCGCCACGTTTAGCGGCTCAGCACTCAGACAGCATGGCCTGCAGCTACCGCTGATGCACCCAGCGTCACCGCTCATCATCCATCTGACACGACGATAACGCACAAGCTGCGCCAGCCAGATGGAATGGGTGACGTGCCGTTAACGCGATCGGCAGGACGCCTCGACTACGCGGCCGTCGGATCACTCTTGCCAATGCGCAGTTCCGGGCGCGTACCAAACACCACTCGACTAACAACGAGCGCGGTGAGAACACTGAAGATCAGCGTAAAAAACATCATGTGGATATAGTGCGGCATCGACCAGTCAAACCCGAGAGGCCGGAACAGCTCGAACGAAAAGAAGCCGTAGGTTGCTACACCCACCACCACCGCGACGATCGCCGCGCGCGAATCAACGTCATTGAATAACAGCCCGACAATAAACGCCGAGAGAATCGGCATACTCAACAGCCCATACAGTTGTTGGATGGTGTTGATAATACTTTCTGTCGTGGCGTAAACCGGTACAAGCGCCAGACCGATGATCACGAACACCACCGTAATAATGAAATTGAGTCGGCGCACGTTGGGCGTTTTACTCACATACTTTTCGTGAATGTCACAGATATACAGCGCGGTAGAGGAATTGAGTACGCTGTTCACGCTGGTGAGCACCGCCGCGGCGATGGCAGCGGCAAACGCACCCGACAGCCAAGCAGGCAGCACGTCACCAACAATACGGCCGTACGCCGCGTCACCGATATCGCCATAGAGTTTGTAGGACACAATGCCTGGAATCACGATCATCGGCGGCACGATCAGCAAGCGAATTGCCGCCGCCGCCAGCACGCCCTTTTGTCCCTCTTCGACCGTGGGCGACGCCATGGCGCGCTGCGTGATGGTTTGGTTTGTACCCCAATAAAAAATTTGAATGAAAATCATGCCGGTCAGCAGCGTGTGCCAGGGAATCGGTGAGTCATTGGCGCCGATCATGGTCAGACGCTCTCTTGGAATCCCAGAAAAATCAAAACCAATCGCCTTGAGCGCCAAAAAGACCACGAGCATACCGAGCGTCAACAGCAGCACCCCGCTGTACGCGTCCGACACGGCCACTGCGCGCAAGCCACCTAACACCGCGTAGGCGGTGCCGACCAGTCCAAACGCGATAGCAATATAAATAAGTGGAAACTGGACATCGAACATGCTCTGCATAAAGAGCGAACCCGAGTAGAGCATCGATGGAATGAAAATAAACACGTTGCCAAGCAAAAACAGTGCACCAATCACCGCACGAATATGATGGTCGTTATACCGCTTCTCGAGCAGTTCGGTCGTGGTCGTGCACTTGTGCTTGTAGTAAATCGGCAAAAAGACCTTGGCCAGAATGATAAGCCCCACGACGGCCGCCAATTCCCACCAAGCCAGAAGCGCCATCTGATTGCCATTCATGCCCA
>JBCCHD010000055.1 GCA_039028935.1 Pseudomonadota bacterium
GTTTAATCGGCAATTTGCTATGGCAAGAAAAAGCACTGGTTTTCCTACCATATACTCTATGCGTACATGTACGCCGGTCGACTCGGCGCCGGGGCAATTATCGGTTCGGGCACAATCTCTAACTACGATCGTTCGCTTGGGTCGAGCTGTATTGCTGAGAAGCGTATGCTCGAAACCATCGAGACCGGTGGCCCCAAAACCCCATTTATGCAGTTTGGTGATCGCGTGCGTATTGAAATGTTCGACCCGGATGGCAATAGCGTCTTCGGCGCGATTGATCAAGTTGTGCGGGCACATGGCACATGAACAGCCCGCGTGAGTACTTAAGTGGTTTCGGAAATCATCACAGCACTTCCGCGCTCGATGACGTGCTGCCGGTAGGGCAGAATTCGCCCCAGCGTGTGGCGCGTGGTTTGTATGCCGAAAAATTTAGCAGCACAGCCTTCACCGCGCCGCGCGACAAAAACGCCCGCTCATGGTTCTATCGTATCCGACCCTCAGCGGTCCAGGGCGAATTCGAACCCATTAACCAACACCGTTTATTAAGTGGTCCGGCTACGGCGTCGCAGCCCACTACGCCGAATCAGTTGCGCTGGGATCCGCTGCCATTACCAAACGATCCGACTGATTTTATCGATGGCCTTGTGACTGTGGCGGTCAATGGCGATGTTCGGGCGCAAGTGGGTGTGGGGATTCATCAGTACGCGGCCAATCGATCAATGGACGGACGCTACTTCTATTCGGCTGACGGCGAACTGCTGATCGTGCCGCAGCTGGGTGCGCTGACGGTCCGCACCGAATGTGGCGTACTCGAGGTGGAGCCGGGTGATATTGTCGTGATTCCGCGTGGCATCAAGTTTGCGGTTGATCTGCAGGGGGGTGATGCACGTGGGTATGTGCTCGAGAATTATGGCGAGATTATGAGTTTGCCCGAACGCGGCCCAATCGGTTCGGATGGTCTTGCTAACGAACGAGATTTTCTCTATCCCGTCGCGTGTTTCGAGGACAAAGACGGCGACTTTGAGCTGATCGCCAAATTGGGTGGCCATCTTTTTCGTGCGCCGCTGCCGCATTCCCCATTAGATGTCGTTGCGTGGCACGGTAACACCGCGCCTTACAAATACGATTTGCGACGGTTCAATACCATCGGCTCGATCAGTTTCGATCATCCCGATCCGTCGATCTTTACTGTGCTTACCTCGCAAAGCAGTGATGCTGGCGTAGCCAATGTTGACTTCGTCGTGTTTCCGCCGCGCTGGTTGGTCATGGAGCACACGTTTCGACCCCCTTGGTATCACCGCAACGTTATGTCGGAGTACATGGGCTTGATCTATGGTGATTACGACGCGAAAACCGGTGGTGGCTTTGTGCCCGGTGGCGCCAGCTTGCACAATTGCATGTCGCCGCATGGGCCTGATGCTGATACGTTTGACAACGCCAGCGCGGCGGACTTAGTGCCGACCAAACTCGATGAGACGATGGCGTTCATGTTCGAATCGCGTTATCTCATCGAGCCCACCGACTTTGCGATGAACTCGCCGACTTTGCAACGCGGTTATGCGGCCTGTTGGCAGGGTTTGAAAAAGCGGTTCGAGGGGTAGATGTGGTCGACACACCACGCACCTTGCGTTGATGGCCTGGACGTCCAAACGTCGCCCTGAGGCCGTTCGTCGTATCGGATGCGCTATGCGTTGCCGGGCGCGCGCGAATTCATACCGCCAAACGGCTAGTCGTCGAGCGGTATGGTTACTGCGCCCAGTGACGCTGAACTGACCGCGCGAGCGTATTTCGCAAGCAGCCCACTGTGTTTCCGCTGAGGCGCTTGCCAATTGGCCTGTCGTGTTGCCCATTCGGCGTCATCGATGTTAAGCGTGATGGTGCGTGCCTCTGCATCAATGGTGATGGAGTCGTCATCGTCGATGAGCGCGATCGGTCCACCGCTTGCGGCTTCGGGTGTGACATGCCCGACTACGAAGCCGTGACTGCCGCCGGAAAAACGACCATCGGTTATGAGCGCCACTTTGTCTCCCAAGCCACGTCCCATAATCGCGCTCGTCGGGCTCAACATTTCGCGCATGCCCGGCCCACCGCGTGGCCCCTCATAGCGAATAACGACCACTTCGCCGCCGGTGATCGCGCCGTTGAGTATGGCCTGTAACGCTTCTTCTTCAGAGTTGTAGCAGCGCGCAACGCCTGTGAAGCGTGTGCCTTCTTTGCCTGTAATCTTGGCGACGGCACCCTCGGGGCAGAGATTGCCGCGTAGAACCACCAGATGGCTGGTGGGCTTAACGGGTTGGTCGAGGGGTCTAATGATGGTTTGCTCAGACGGGTACGGTTGTGCACTGGCCAGATCTTCGGCGAGCGTGCGGCCAGTAACAGTGAGACAATCGCCATGCAGCAAATCGGCGTCAAGCAGCGTGCGCATGAGCGGACGAATGCCGCCAATCGCCACCAGGTCAGACATGGCGTGGCGACCGCTTGGGCGCAGGTCGGCTAACATCGGTACTCGTTCGCCAACGCGCACAAAATCATCGAGCGTAAAGTCAATATTGGCTTCTTGGGCAATAGCCAGAAGGTGGAGCACGACGTTGGTCGATCCCCCGAGCGCGATCGATACCGCGAGCGCGTTCTCCAGCGCTTTTTTGGTGACGATATCGAGCGGCTTAAGATCGCGTTTAACGAGTTCAACCACT
Source organism: Pseudomonadota bacterium (assembly GCA_039028935.1). Taxonomy (NCBI): domain Bacteria; kingdom Pseudomonadati; phylum Pseudomonadota; species Pseudomonadota bacterium. Next base: position 2,694 of record JBCCHD010000055.1, read on the forward strand.
TGCTCACCGGCGCGTCGACTGTCGTCACGTTTGTCGTCGGATACGGCATTTTGTGCGGAGCTGTTGGGCAGACTCAGCCCCATCGCTTCGATGGCCGACGCCATGGTATTCGCGGTATACATGCCGCCACACGAACCGGGGCCCGGAATTGCCGTTCGCTCTACTTCGAGTACTTCCTCATCGGTGATGGTGCCGGCGGCGCGTGAGCCCACGGCTTCAAACACCGAGACAATGTCTCGGCCCTTTTTACCCGGTAAGATCGTGCCGCCATACACGAATATAGCCGGGCGATTAAGGCGCATCATGGCCATCACGCAGGCGGGCATATTTTTATCGCACCCGCCGATGGCGACGAAACCATCGAAGCCCTCAGCGCCCACCACCGTTTCGATACTGTCGGCGATCACTTCACGCGAAACCAGTGAGTAGCGCATGCCGCGCGTGCCCATCGAGATACCGTCGGACACCGTAATGGTGTTGAATTCAACCGCTTTTCCACCCGCGGTGTTGGCACCGTCCGCCGCGCGCGTGGCGAGGTCGTCGATGTGCATATTGCAGGGTGTCACCATGCTCCAGGTGGAGGCGATACCAATCTGGCTCCGGTCAAAATCGTCTTCGGTGAAGCCCACCGCACGCAGCATCGCGCGGCTGGGCGCCTGTTCAAGGCCGTCGACTATCTGGCTCGAGTAAGGGCGTTTAGCTTTGTCTTTGGAACTCATATGGTTGGGTTTCCGCTGCGTTTTACCATCACCGATCATGCCAGATCGACAGGGATTCGTAGTACACTTTACGAAGTTATCGTAACTGAACACGACCATGCTGAATAAATCCTCAGAATCCATCACGACTACCCCTCCTTCCACCACGGCAACTCCGACCGACAGCGACCGCAGTAGCTTTGCACGGCGCCATATCGGTCCCGCGTCGGATCAGCTTACGCCTATGCTGCAGCTCATGGGATTCGACAATATCGAGGCCTTCACTGAGGCGCTTGTGCCCAACACCATACGGGACGATGATTTGAGGGCGCTGCCCGAAGCGTGCTCGGAAGAGGAAGCGCTGGCCGAGCTCGAGCTAATTGCCGCGCAGAATAAGGTGTTCCGCTCCTTCATTGGCCAGGGGTATTACGGCACGCACGTACCGCCCGTTATTCAGCGCAATATTCTCGAAAACCCAGCCTGGTACACCGCGTACACCCCGTACCAGCCTGAGATTTCACAAGGCCGACTCGAAGCGCTACTGAATTTTCAAACGATGGTCTGTGAGCTGACCGGCATGGATATCGCCAACGCGTCGATGCTCGACGAGGCGACTGCCAGCGCTGAAGCGATGGGGCTTCTGCGGCGCACCTCGAGGGTCAAAAGCAATCGCTTCTTTGCCGATGCCAACTGCATGCCGCAGACGCTGGACGTACTCAACACTCGTGCTCAGGCGATGGGCATCGATTTAGTGGTTGGCGAGCGGGAGGCCGTGCGGGATGGGCAGTTTTTTGGCGCGCTGTTCGCCAGTCCTGGTGCGGACGGCCAGATCAGCACGCTCGATGCGCTCATTGAACACGTACACAATTATAAGGGCCTGGTTGCTGTCACGACCGATCTGCTTGCGCTGGCAATCGCTCGCACTCCCGGCAGTATGGGAGCGGATGTGGTGGTGGGCAGTACTCAGCGCTTTGGAGTGCCGCTTGGATTTGGCGGTCCACATGCTGCGTTTATGGCCACACGCGACAAACTGCGGCGTTCGCTACCCGGCCGCATCGTGGGTGTGAGTATCGATGCCCACGGTAACCGTGCCTATCGCCTAGCGATGCAAACGCGCGAGCAACACATTCGGCGCGAGAAGGCCACCTCCAACATCTGCACGGCGCAAGTGCTGTTGGCAGTAATGGCCGGTATGTACGGGGTGTACCACGGTCCAAGTGGACTTAAGCGCATAGCTTCGCGTGTGCAGTTTCTCACCGATCAACTTGCGGCCACTTTGGTTGCGCAAGGGTTGGAATTGCGTAACGACACGTGGTTTGACACCTTAACGGTAAAGACCGATGCCAATACGGCGGCGGTGCATGAGCGCGCTTTAGCCCAGCAGATTAATTTGCGTCGTATCGACGAGCACCACATCGGTGTGTCGCTCGACCAAACGTGCACAGCGAGTGATGTGGCGATGCTGGTGGAGGTCATCACAGGGTCGGCTACCACGCTGGTGGATGATGCCAAAAGCGGATTGCCCGATGCGCTGCGAAGAGATGACGAACCATTGCGTCATCCGGTGTTTTATCAGTATCGCTCAGAAACCGACATGCTGCGTTATCTGCGTGTTCTCTCGGACAAAGACATTGCGCTGGATCGCTCGATGATTCCGCTCGGCTCTTGCACTATGAAACTCAATGCGACATCCGAGATGATGCCGGTATCTTGGCCGGCGTTTGCGCACATGCATCCCTTTGCGCCCGCCGATCAAGCACGGGGGTATCGCGACATGATTGAACAACTGGAGGGTTGGTTATGTGCGATCACGGGCTACGCGGCGGTGTCGCTGCAGCCCAACGCCGGCTCACAGGGAGAGTTTGCCGGTTTGCTTGCGATTCGCGCGTATCACGAAAGTCGCGGTGACGTCCATCGCGATGTGTGCCTCATTCCCGCATCGGCGCACGGTACCAATCCGGCGTCGGCCCATATGTGTGGCATGAAAGTGGTGCTCGTGAGCTGTACCGACGATGGCTATATCGATTTGGACGATTTACGCGGCAAAGCTGAGTTTCACAAGGATGAACTGGCCGCCATCATGATTACCTACCCGTCCACGTACGGTATTTTTGAAGAGCAAGTGCGTGATGTGTGTGCGGTGGTGCATGAGGCTGGGGGGCAAGTCTATGTGGACGGCGCTAATCTCAACGCGATGGTTGGACTGGCTAAGCCGGGGCAATTTGGTGGCGATGTCTCACACCTTAATTTGCACAAAACCTTCTGCATTCCGCACGGCGGTGGCGGCCCGGGCGTGGGTCCGGTGGCTGTTGCCGAACACCTCGCGCCGTTCCTGCCCGGGCACCGTGAATTCGACAGCAGCGATCGCGTGGTAGCGGCTGCGCCTTGGGGTAGTGCCAGTATCTTGCCGATATCATGGATGTACATTCGTATGATGGGCGGACCAGAGCTGCGAGCGGCTAGTCAGGCGGCGACGGTGGCGGCCAACTACATTGCCCATCGACTCAAGGACTACTACAAACTTCATTTCACGGATCGTCAGGGCTTGGTGGCGCACGAATGCATTATCGACATGCGAGGGGTCGAAAAAGAAACGGGCGTGTCCTCCGAGGACGTGGCAAAACGATTGATTGATTTTGGGTTCCATGCACCCACCATGTCGTTTCCGGTGGCGGGTACGCTCATGATCGAGCCGACCGAGAGTGAGTCATTGGCCGAACTTGACCGCTTTATCGACGCAATGATTTGTATTCGCGGGGAGATCGATCGAGTCGCATCGCGTGAGTGGCCTGCGGACGACAATCCACTGGTCAACGCGCCGCATACCGCGGCAAAGGCCTGCGCCGATGAGTGGCCGCATGCGTACAGCCGCACCGAGGCGGTGTATCCACTCGACTCCTTACGCGAAGCCAAGTACTGGGCACCTGTGGCGCGTGTTGACAATGTGTACGGTGATCGAAATCTAATGTGTTCGTGCCCGCCGCTGTCGGCCTACGCGGACGACTAACCCAAACAGGCTCATCGAGCCGGTGTCGACTACGCAGAGTGCCGCCGTTCTGTGGTGCAATGATGGCCGTCAATGAAGGGGGAGCGGTATGCATGAATACAGCGGATCCTGCTTGTGTGGGACTGTGGCCTATACCATCATCGGTAAAGCTGATCGGTTCTATCACTGTCATTGTCGGCGCTGCCGCAAGGTCACCGGCGCCGCTCACGCGTCCAATTTACTGCTCCCGGATGTCGAATCAGCGCAGTTCACTCGGGGTGCGGATCACGTCACCTTCTACAAATTGCCGGACGCGATACGTTTTTCCACCTGCTTTTGTCAGACGTGTGGAAGCAAACTGCCCCGCATTCTCCCGGCGCTCAATTTGGTCGTGATTCCAGCGGGTTCGTTGGATCACGAGCCCGTTGAATCGCCGCAAGCCCACATTTTTAACGACTCGAGGGCCAGCTGGGATTGTGGCGCCGGCGATTTGCCGAACTTTGAGGCGTATCCAACGTAATCAGAACGTTGATGGCCATTGCGCCGGCTCAAAGAGGATGACAGAGCGACTCGGCACGACATTCGGCCAGTTCCGGCCAGATCGAGGATAATTCGTCGACAACCACTTGAAATGTGGGCAGGGGCAGCGACAAGTCGGTGTTCCAGCTCGTCTGGTCGAGCCACGTGTCGGCAGCCTGTACCGAAATACCATAAGCGTTTGAAATGAGTGTGGCCGCGTCGGTATTGTTCTGTAATTGGGCACACAGCGTATTGATCTCTTTCATCAGTTGCACCAGTTCCTCACGACGCTCGGCAATACACCGGTTCGTCGCGCACACCACAAACGACGGCCATGGGCTATGGAAGTTGCCAACGCGTCGAAATTCACCGGCCTCGACATACGGATGGGTCATGGTCTTTTCCCAAAAAAAGACGTCGGCGTCGCCGCCCGGCAAAGCGCGGCGTGCGCCCTCCAGTGTGTCGACCTGAACAAAGTTGAGTTCGGTTGTCGGCCAGTCTTGACTGGCGGCATGGACGGCGGCCATCACATGTGATCCGGACCCTCGACGGCTGATGGCATAGCGATGACCGCGTATGGCCGCAACATCCAACAACGGCCCGTTAGCGGCAACGTGAATGCCCCACTCGAGCGGCGTGTTCACATACACCTTAATGACGCGGTATGGGCCGCCCCGGGCAATGTCCAGTGCCGCACCCTCGGTCAACAGGACAGCGACATCCACTTCGTTGTTCGCCAATGCACGGGTCATCGCCCCCGTGCCTTCGGCGGCCTCGCGGTAATCGATGGGCGCATAACGCCAAGGTTGTGTAGCGCGTAGCCAGGCACGTTGGCGCCAGGGCAGGTTAAAATGTTCTGGTACACCCGCGACGCGCAGGGGAGTGGGGGGTAGCTCGTTCATCGAGGTCAGGCTCTTGCTCTGTGCAGTCGTCGTTTTACTGTCATTCAAATCAAAAAGCCAGCGCACACTGTGTTTGGCGTCAGGAGTTCTTATGGATCAGTCACAAACCATAGCCAGCTTGCGTGAATGGGTCGATCGTTTCGTTGAGCTTGCCGTGCAATGGACACCCAAAGTGGCGGTTGCGCTCGTCATCCTTATCGTCGGGTACATTGTTGCCAAATCGGCAACGGCATTGTTCGCACGCGGTCTGCGCAAAGCGTCAGTCGATGAGACGCTCGTGCGTTTTTTGCGGAACATCATCTATATGCTTGCGATGGCGTTTGTGATGATTGCCGCCTTAAGCAAGCTAGGGATCAACACCACATCGCTTGCGGCGATTTTCGCTGCAGCGGGTTTAGCGATTGGATTGGCGTTAAAAGACTCGCTGGGTAATCTCGCCTCCGGCGTTATGCTCATTCTGAATCGCCCCTTTAAAGTCGGGGACTATGTCGAGGTCGCCGGTGTTGGTGGCTCGGTGGTTGAGACGAGCGTTTTCGCGACCATCCTCAACACGCCCGATAACAAACGCCTGATCGTGCCAAATGGTGAGATCACCGCCAATATCATTACCAATTACTCGACTAATTCGACGCGCCGAGTCGATCTGACGTTTGGCGTAAGTTATAGCGATGATCTTGGCAAAGCCCAGCAGTTGTTCCATCGCGTGGTCAGCGAGCACCCAAAGGTGCTCAACTCGCCTGATGTTGTCATCGGTGTGCGGCAGTTGAGTGATTCAAGTATCAATATCATTGTGCGCCCGTGGGTCAAAACCGAAGATTACTGGACGGTGTGGGATGAGCTCACCGAGGCGATCAAAAACGCGTGCGATGAAAACGGCCTGTCGATTCCCTTCCCACAACGCGACGTCAATCTGTATCACGTTGATAAAGCGGCTTGACGCTCAAAACGCGGACAATCCTGCGCGGGCGTCGACGTCTGCGCAGGATATTTGCGCAGGGCGTGCCGTTTGTCATTGGCGAGCGTCACGGGTTTTCGTTCAGGCGACATAGGCAAATTCAATCACTTAAACCGCTTTCATGCGGTGTGAATGGCCAGCGCTTAGCGCGGTCTTAGCGGGGCGTGGAACGGCGCATGCCGCAAAATAGCAGTGTTTTCGTAGATTGATGCCGACGATCCGAAACCCCATGCTGCGCCGCACTATTCTAATGGCTGCGGCGATACGATCAACGGCCCTCGCCCGCTTGCCCAGACAAGCGCATTTCGTATTGGGGGTGCATAAATTTTTCAGAGTTGATAATTTATTCACAGGATTTAGGATAACCCATCCTCCGATCAGCGCTTAGGGTACTGGGGTAAGCGCGTTGTCAGGGACTGACGCAAAATCGGGTCAAAAGAATTCAATCCAAACTCAAGTTCAGAGAGAGCATAAGTATGAGAACGATGAAAGTGATTTCGCGGCTTCTTGTTGCCGCACTAATATTGACACCGACCGCCGCGTTTGGCGCCACGGTGGCTCAGTTGCTGGCGCAGGGGGAATCACGTGCCGATGCTGGAGCTCGGTCTCAACGCCAAGTTGAGCAAGCGGCCGACGCAGCCATTGAGATGCTGAATGAGTATAAGAACACGACGAAAGTGGTGGACGGACTCAAGGTGTTCAATGAACTGCTTCAAAAGCAGGTCGACAACCAGGAGAAAGAGAAGGACATCCTTCGCGACTCGTTGGTCAAGATCGACGACATCGAACGACAGATCGTGCCGCTTATGGTGCGCATGATCGATGGTCTTGAAGACTTTGTGAAAATTGATATGCCGTTTCTGACCGATGAGCGTGCTGAACGTCTGGCTCGCCTACGTGGTGTCATGGAGCGGGCGGACGTGACGGTTGCGGAGAAATTCCGCACTGTGATGGAAGCGTATGACATCGAAACGGAATACGGTCGTACCATTGAAACGTACAATGGTGCCCTGCCGGGTACGGACACCAACGTGGACTTCTTACGTATCGGCCGTGTGGCGCTGCTGTACCAGAACGCCGATGGTAGCCAAACCGGTGCTTGGGACAAAGAAGCCGGCGGCTTCGTTGAGATTCCAAATTCGACGTATCAGATCGCCGTGCGTAACGGCCTGAAGATCGCTCGCAAAGACGCCGTGCCTGATCTTCTGATTGTGCCCATTGGCCCAGCCTCAGCTTCTGCGGAGTAATCGAACAATGAAAAAACTACTAATTACAGCTGTTGCCGTTGCCACCGGGTTTATCGGCTACCACGCGCCTGTCGTACAGGCGGCTACTGCCATCGATGTTGATCAGCTTCTGCGTCAGGTCCAGCAAGGCCGCACACGCGATTCTGACATCAACCGCCAACGTATTGAGCGATTCCGCGCTGAGCGTGCCCAGCAAGCGAATCTTCTTCAGCAGGCCAAGAACGACAAACTGGCCGAAGAAAATCGCTCCAAAGCACTGGATCGTCTGTTTGAGACAAACGACGGAGAGATCATTGAGCTTGAGCAGGCCGTGCAGGATCGCCTCGGCGACCTCAAAGAACTGTTCGGTGTCATTCAGCAGGTGGCCGGTGACGCCCGCGCCAACTTTGACATCTCGATGACTCAGGCTCAGTTTCCAGAGCGTTCGGTTTTCATGACCGAGCTTGCTCAGAAAGTGGGTCAGACCAACCGCCTCGCTTCGGTGCAGGACATCGAGCAACTGTGGTTTGAGATTTATCGCGAAATGGTCGAAACCGGTAAAGTGACCAAGTTCACCACCGAATTAATCGACACCGACGGGAGCCTCGCGCCAGCAGAAGTGACGCGTGTTGGCGTGTTCAATGCGGTCTCCGACGGCCAGTTTTTGTACTACAACGAAGACGCCAAAAAGCTGCAGGTTCTGTCGCGTCAACCCGCCGGTCGCTACCTGAGCAAAGTCGGTGCGGTCGAAACCTCAACGTCCGGTCTCGAGCCGTTCCCGCTCGATCCATCGCGCGGCACGCTGCTATCGAATCTCGTGCGTTCACCGACACTCGCCGAGAAGTTCCACCAGGGTAAAGAAGTGGGTTACATCATCGTCACCATCGGTGCGATCGGTGTGTTGCTCGCCATCTGGCGCCTGATCGTGCTCATGGGTGTGTCGGGCGCAGTGAGTCGTCAGGCCAAGAACCTGGACAAGCCGGGCAACAACCCGCTGGGTCGCGTGCTTAAGGTGTACCACGACAACCCATCGGCCGATGTTGAAACGCTCGAGCTCAAACTCAGCGAGGCGATCATTAAAGAAACGCCGAAGCTTAACAAGCTGATTCCGATTCTCAAGATCATCGCTGTTGTGGCGCCGCTTATGGGTCTGCTCGGTACAGTGACCGGTATGATCCAGACCTTCCAGCAGATTACGCTGCACGGTACCGGCGATCCGAAACTGATGGCGGGTGGTATCTCGACCGCGTTGGTCACCACCGTGCTGGGTCTTACCGTCGCCATCCCGATGGTCTTCTTGCACACCATTGTGTCTTCGCGTGCTAAGCGTGTGAGCCAAGTGCTCAACGAGCAGGCGTCGGGCATGGTTGCTGAACGCGCTGAAGCCACCGGCTAATCGGAGACGTAATGGACGCACTGTTTTATTACATCCCTGCGCTGGCATCGGTTCGAGACTTTTTCGAACTCGGCGGAAACGTGCTGTTCCTGATTGCGGGGGTCCTGGTGTTCATGTGGACCCTCATCTTCGAACGCTTCTTCTTTTATTCGGTGAAGTACCCGAAAATTGTGAAGAGTTCGATCGATTATTGGAACTCACGTACCGATCGCAAGTCCTGGCACGCACACCAGATCCGGGAGCGCCTGGTATCGGTGGCGGGTCAAGAGCTCGATCGCAATGTGCCGATGATCCAAACGGCTGTGGCGTTATGTCCACTTCTGGGTCTGCTCGGCACGGTGACCGGTATGATCAAGGTGTTCGAGACCATGGCCGTATCGGGTTCGGGCAACGTTCGTAACATGGCAGCCGGTGTGTCGTTTGCCACGGTTCCGACCATGGCGGGCATGGTGGCCGCGCTCTCGGGCGTGGCGCTAAGCGCCTATTTCCTGAATCGCGCGAATCGCGAACGGGAACTATTGGCCGATCACATTACTCTAGATCACTAAGGAGATATGAATGCGACGAGGATCAAGCCAAGGCCCCGTTGAGGAAGAATCCAGCATTGATATCACACCCATGCTTGACGTGGTGTTTATCCTGCTGATCTTCTTCATCGTGACGGCAACCTTTATTAAAGAACCAGGGTTAAAGGTTGAGCGACCCGGCGCGAATACCGCCGAGGTGAAACAAAAAGCCAGCATCCTGATCGCGATTGGTCCCGATAATTCAATTTGGATCGATCGCAAAAAGAAAGACATTCGCGATGTGCGCCCGACGATCGAGCGCTTGTTTGCCGACAACCCAAAAGGGTCGGTCGTGATTCAAGCTGATCGTGAATCCAAAACCGAGATTTTGATTGAGGTGATGGACGCGGCGCGAGAGGCCAACATCAAAGACATCGCGGTGTCGGCGGAGAAACCATAATGACATTGTCTCAAGTAATTCAAGAAGGGCAAAGCAGCAGTCTGAAACGCGTCTTACTCGGTGCGTTGCTGGCGCTGGCCATTACCCTCGGGCTGCTCTGGACGATGAACTTTTTGATCAAGATTGTTGATCAAACTGTCACTGAGGGCGACCCCAGTCGGCAGGTTGAGTTCGTTCGAGTCAAACGCAGCGAAACCACCGAGCGGCGCAAGATTAAACCGAAGCGTCCGCCACCACCTGAGAAGCCGCCACCAGAGCCCACGCCTCCGAAACTCGACAAGCTGAATGCGTCGGCGGAAAAAATCGGCATCTCATCGGTGCCGGCTGAAACCGAAATCGAACTGTCTGGCGGGTTTTCGATTGGCAACATTGGTGAAGGCGATTACCTCCCGATTGTTAAGGTGGCACCGATCTACCCACAACGAGCCGTCACTCGCGGCATCGAGGGGTACTGCGTTGTGGCGTACACCGTGACCAAGCAGGGCACGGTACGCGATCCGGTGGTGGTGCAGGATCAATGCACCAGCAGTTTGTTTCATCGCGCCTCTCGTCAGGCTGCGCTGAAATTTAAGTATAAACCTCGCGTTGTAGACGGCGAGGCTCGTGAAGTACCTGGGGTACGTAATAAATTCACCTACAAACTTGAAGACCAATAACGGTCTGACAACCAGGACTTACTTATGATGAAACGATTTGTTCGACAAACCTTGTTCATTCCGCTGGCGGCGGTGGCTTGGTTTGCCCTGGCAACCGCACCGGTCATGGCGCAGGAGCCCGAGGCAACCAAGCAAACCGTGGCACTGAGTCCCAAGGTGGGCAAGAAGCTGCAGGAAATACAGTTGATGGTCGAGGGAAAGCAGCATGCTGCGGCCGCTCAGGGCCTCAATGAGATGCTGACGTGGAAGAATCTCGAAAGTTACGAGAGAGCGCAGATCTTTAACCTCACGGCCTATAACGAATATCTTCAGGAGGACTATCAAGGCGCGATTAATGCGTATGAGAAAGTGCTCCGCGAGGAGATTCCACCGGCTCTGCGTCAAAGCTCACTGAAAACCACTGCTCAGCTGTATTTCACGGTTGCAAACTACGACATGGCATTGCGCCGCGTGCAGGAATTGATTTCGATCATCGACGCGCCGTCCGCCGACGTGTTGATGTTGCTCGGTCAGGCCTACTTCCAAGCTGATCGCTTCCAAGAAGCGCTCGGACCGATCAAAGAAGGCATTGATCTGTATCGTTCCCAAGGCAAGACGCCCAAGGAAAACTGGCTGCTTTTGCTGCGAGTGTGTTACTACGAGCTTCAGGACTACCGCGGTATGGTCAACACGCTCAACGAGCTGTTGCGTTACTATCCCAAAGACAGCTACATGTTGACTCTGGCGGGGGCGTACAGCGAGCTTGGCGATACCAAGAAACAGCTGGTGATCACCGAAGTGCTGTATGAAGCCGGTATCATCCAAGGGTCACAGCACGCCGTGAACCTCGCGAATCTGTACCTGATGCACGACATTCCTTACCGTGCCGCTGAGGTGCTAGAGGAAGCGATGGGCTCTAATGCGGTGGATTCCACCGAGCGTAATCTTCGGTTGCTTTCTCAATCGTGGTACCAAGCGCGGGAAGACCAAAAGTCTATTCCTCCTCTGGAGCGCGCAGCGGCGATTTCGAGTGAGGGTGAGTTGTATGTGCGACTGGCACAGTCTCAGCTAAACCTCGACTTGTGGGATGACGCCATCGAGTCCATCAACAAAGGACTCAACAAAGGTGGTGTGAAACGACGAGACAAAGCCTATGTCATGATGGGCATGGCTCATCTTAACCGCAAGCGGCTCAATGACGCCGAGTCAGCGTTTATCAAAGCGCGCGACGCCGGTGGGAGCGATAAGCAGGTTCAGCAATGGCTGGCGTTTGTGGCCAACGAGAAAAAACGTGAAGAGACCATGCGACAGACGCTGCCGGATCAGGTGGAGCGCGAGCAGGACGAAATCCTGCAAAACATCCCCGATTCGTCGGGAGGATAGTCGCCCTCGTGACGTAAAAAGCAGTCAAGAAAACCCGCTCGTGGAGCGGGTTTTTTTTGAGGCCGAACTCCTAAAGAATTAGTTGACACGAGCGGGCGGTTGCGGCACCATCTCCTAATTAATTAGGAATAAAGCGAGAACACTATGGCCAGGAAGTCATCGAAAACCCTTACTGAGGGTGAGCTTCGCATAATGGAGGTGCTGTGGGAGCTGCAGTCCGCATCGGTGCGCGATGTGGTTGACAGACTGAGTGAGAGGGAGCCCGTTGCGTACAACACCGTCCAGACCATGATGGGCATTTTGGAGAATAAGGGCTATCTCGATCATCACAAAGAGGGCAGAGCGTTTGTGTACGCCCCGTTAGTGGATCGCAAAACGGCGCGCACAACAGCACTTCGACAGCTGATGCGTCGTTTCTTCGACGGTTCTCCTCAGGCCCTGGTTCAGAACCTGATTCAGGATGAAAACGTGGACTCAATGGAAATCGATCGATTACGCCAACTGCTCGAAGAGGATAAGCGCAATGACTAATCCGATGATCATGAATTGGACAGAGTTCGCAGCGCATACGCTTTTGCTGCACTGGATGGCCGCGTTTATGGTGGTAAGCGTGGTCGCGGTGCTTGTCCGTCAGCTGAAACGGGCGAACGCCACAACGCGGCACAATATCTGGCTCATTGCGTTAGTCAGTATTGCGTTGATGCCGCTGTTAGTGTTCGCGCCTAAGCCTGCACCATCATTCGTCAGCGTGCTTGAGCGCGTATCGACGTCAGAGGTATCGCGCGACGCGGGCGTTTCCTCTGAGTCAACTCACGTGTCACCCCGCACGGAACGACGTGATGTGTTTCTAGATAGTCAGACCGAAGTGACCCTATCGACACCGACGACGCGTTGGGTTGATACCGACCGCACCATTCTCCGCTGGGTGTTAGGGCTGGTGTTGGTCGTGTGGTTGTTTGGAATCGCGATGCTGGTTTGGCGATTGGTCGGGGACTATCGTGCGACCCATACACTCAAACGTCAAAGTGATGCGGTTGGCGACTGCTTGCAGCATCGCTTTATGCGGCTGTGCCAGCGCCTCGATATAGCCCCCGTACCCCTTCGGTATCACGCCGGCATCAGTGCGCCGATGACAGTTGGTGTTCGCCATCTTTGGGTGGCAATACCTATGCATTGGCGTGAATCGCTGGATATCGATGTGTTTGATCAAACGCTGACACACGAGCTTGGTCATATTGCTCGCAAAGATCCGCTCATCCACTGCCTGCAGCGATTGGTGTGTGTGCTCTTTTGGGTGTATCCAGCTGTTTGGTACGTTGCGCGCCAGATGGAAGTCGAGCGAGAATCCGCGTGCGACGACTGGGTATTGGCACACGATGGTAAAAAATCAAGCTATGCGACTAATTTGCTAGACGTCGCCGAAGCGGTCTATACCGAACCGCGCGTACTGGCGGTCGGTTGCGTTCGCTCGCCGAGTCAGTTGAATCGACGTATTCGACATTTGCTGAATACGTCATCAGACCATCAGTTGCATAGCTCGTGGAAAACACTGGCCGCGACCACGACGGTCCTGGCGATTACCGTTGGGGCGAGTGCCGTGGTGTGGCCTGACGCGCGGCAGCTGTCGCCGCCCGCAGAAACCTCGGCACCCACCGCGCCACCTTCTCCCGCCGCTGCGCCTGAGTCATTACCAGCGCCCGCGCCGACTCCACTTGGTTTGTCGTCACCGGCGGCGGCGATTGTCCCGCCCTCTGCGCCGGCTGAACCGCCGTCACTCGCGGCGGCGATAACACAAAGCAGCGACGAAGCTCTCCGTCCGCACAAGAGTGACCCGCTCACTCTGAGCTCGTCGGGCCTTCTATCACCCGACGAGGCACTTATGTTGGCTGTACAGCAACGCGATGTCGGCTCGGTTGTGGGGCTTCTAGATCAGGGCGCGTCGATTGGAGAGGGCGCGCTCGTGCTTGCCATTCAGCAGCGCGACACGCGCATCGTTAAAGCGTTGCTTCGGGCGCAAGCCGAGGTGTCTGACGGTGCGGTGGTCATGGCAACTCAGCAAGGTAGCGTAACGCTGCTGAAAACATTACTCGATGCCAATCCATCGTTAAGCAGTGGGCCGCTGATCATTGCCGTCCAGCGGCAGGTGCCTGAAATGGTGCGCTTGCTCATCAATGCCGGTGCAAAGGTCACAACACAAGTAGTGATGCTGGCCAAGCAAACAGGAAATGCAGATGTTCTTAATCTGCTGGAGCACGCGATGCCATCCGGCTCGGTGACGGGTACCGCGCAGGATGGGGAGGCGACGCTCGACCGCGCGCCGTCATCTCACAGCGGGGTGTTTACCTTTGACCGTTGGCCCGTTGCCTTCAACAAAATCAGTATGGCCTTTGGCGAAAAGGGGCGGCGCGCCGATAAACAGAATAAAGTCCATCGAGGCATTGATTTCCCGATGCCGCTTGGGAGTGAGATTGTCGCCGTGGCCAGCGGACGCATCACGCGTGCCGCCTATAATGAAAAGTATGGTCATTACGTGGTTATCGATCACGGCGCCGGCGTTGAATCGCGATATGCCAATAATCGATCAAACCAAGTACAGCAAGGTGAATGGGTGAACGCCGGTGATAAAATCGCTATAGTAGGGAATTCGTCAATCGGATCGACTGGGCCGCATCTGCACTTCGAGTTGCGCGTAAGCGGTACGCGAGTTGACCCCCAGTTACACTACTCACATTCTAACTAGCATTCGTTGCACAGGCTCAGTGTCGTATCAAGCCGGGCTAGGTTACTCAGGCCGCGACCAGCCGAGCGTGTACTAACGAGTTGTTGACGGCAGCGGAGGCCATTTGTGCGGTTCGTACTCCTTGTTATCGTAACCATGTTCGTCATCGAGCCCGTGCAGGCGCAAGATAACGAGCCTCTTGATCTGCCGTCCATTAAAACACCGGCCATCATCGACGGTGTGCTCGACGAGGCGCAGTGGCAGCAAGCACTTAGGGTGGATCTGCTGTATGAGACCGAGCCGAACGAAAATACGCCGGCACCCCAGGCCACGCAGGCCTATCTCTATGAAGATGGCAATACGCTGTATGTCGGAATCCGGGCAGAAGACACAGAAATTGAGAAGCTACGTGCCTATTTACGTGATCGCGATGCGGCCTATGACGATGACTTTGTCGGCATACAAATCGATACGTTTAATGCCGAGCAACGCGCCTACGAATTTTTCGTTAATCCCTACGGCGCGCAAATGGATTTGTTGTTTGATGAAACCACCGGTAACGAAGACGACTCGTGGGATGCGATCTGGTCGTCGGCGGGTAAGATCGATGATGCCGGTTATACCGTGGAAATGGCCATTCCGCTGAGCAATCTTCGCTTTGTCGATGGTAACGAAGAAAAGATCTGGGGTTTTGAAGTGTTGCGACTGCATCCGCGCGATCAACGCCGCATTTATCGCAATGTGATTGATGATCGAAATCGCAATTGCACGCTGTGCCGTATGGCCAAATTGAAAGGGTTCAAGGACGCGACGCTTGGCAATCAACTTGAGCTCAATCCGATTGTCACAGTCGCGGCCAGCGAATCGAGGCGCAATGGTGGATTAGAGTCTAACGGTACTGACTATGAGCCTGGTATGAACGTGCGCTGGGGTATTACGCCTGAGTTCACGCTTGATGCGACGATCAATCCCGATTTTTCGCAGGTTGAAACCGACAATGCGCAGCTTGCGGTGAATCAGACGTTTGCCCTCTTTTTCGAGGAGAGACGCCCTTTTTTCCAGGAAGGTTCCAATTATTTCGCCACCGATGAACGCGTGGTCTATACCCGAAACGTGACGGATCCGGATGTGGGGCTCAAGGTTACCGGCCGCAGTGGCGGCCATACCATCGGTACGTTTGCCGCACGGGATGCCATCACCAATATCATTATTCCCGGCACGTTCGGTTCGCGCTTTGCTTCGATCGATCAAGAGTCTGATGTGTTTGCTGCGCGCTATCGCTACGATTTTACGCCGGATATCAATGTCGGAGCCGTAGCCACTTATCGCGGCGCAGGCGATTACTCGAATGTGGTGGCGGGCGTCGATGGATTTTTTCGCTGGGATGATCGACACCGGATTCGTGCTCAATTCTTAACCACTGACACGGACAATTCTGACTTGCTTCAAAGCGATTTTGGTCTAGTACCAGAGCAAAGTGGCGATATGGTGCGCGTGCGTTACAACTACAACAGCCGCGACTGGTTTCAATACACCAACTATAGTAACTACGATGAGAATTTTCGTGCCGATTTAGGCTTCATCACGCAGGTGAATAAAGAGCAATGGGTAGTAGGTGGCGGCCGGGTTTTTTACAGCGAGGATGCCTGGTGGAGTCAGATTGAAATAGGCGGCGATTGGGATATTACGCACGACAGTGACGGCCGGGTGCTTGAGCGGGAGGTCGAAGGTCGTTTTGAGATTGAAGGCCCACTGCAAAGCGAAGCGAGGCTTGGTTTTGTTATTCGTGATCGCTTGTTTGACAATATTTTATTTGACGAAGAGTTCTATTATTTCGACATCGAGCTGTCACCCCGTCGCGGGCTGCTTTTTGAGAGCTTTGTCACGGTGGGTGATCGCATTGATTTTTCCAATTCGCGGCTGGGTGAGAATTTGCGCATTGAGCCCAACGTGCGCTATTCGATCAATAAACATATGCAGCTTGCGTTGGAACATACCTATGATCGTCTGAAGGTTTCGGGGCTACGTGATCGTGTCGCA
>JBCCHD010000056.1 GCA_039028935.1 Pseudomonadota bacterium
CATGGGTCACCCTCTCGTAGGCGATTCCGTGTATGGCCGACCGTCGTTTCCGCGAGGCGCGACGCCGGCGCTGAGAGACGAGCTCGAACACTTTTCGCGGCAGGCGCTGCACGCACACAAGCTCGAATTTGATCATCCTATCAGCGGCCGACTGGTCGAGGTAAGCGTGCGCCCGCCACCTGATTTTCGCGCGCTGACCGAAGCGCTGCGACGGGACGCTCGAGAGATTGACAGTGATTGAACCGCGCTCGCTACCGGTCATCGAGGCGGAATGGCAGGTGCCTACCGCGTTTAAGGCCTTCACCACGACACGCGAAGGGGGAAGCAGTGAGGCGCCATTTGCGACTTTGAATCTTGGCGACCATGTGGGGGATGCACCCGCACGCGTCGCGCACAATCGAGATGTACTTAGCCGTCTCAACGCGTTGCCCTCAACACCGATATGGCTCAATCAGGTGCATGGTGCCCGGGTAGCGGAAGTCGGTGTGTCGACGGCGGGTACACCGCTGACCGCCGATGCCTCGGTGACGCGGGAGCATGACTGTGTGTTAGCCATTTTGACGGCCGACTGCTTGCCCATCGTGCTCGCTTCGCCGGAACATCAGGTGGTTGCCGCGATTCATGGTGGGTGGCGAAGTCTCGCCGACGGCATCATTGAGAACACGATTATGGCCATGGACTGCCCGCCGAGCACCGTTCATGCTTGGCTCGGTCCGGCTATTGGCCCTACCTGTTTTGAAGTGGGTGATGATGTGTGGGACCGATTCGTGGCGAACGATTGGCAAATGGGGCGTTGTTTCAAGGCCAACAAAAACCAGAAGTACCTGGCGGATCTTTTTGCTATCGCCCGGCGCTTACTCGATGTTCAAGGGGTGCGCCAAGTCAGTGGTGGCCAGCACTGCACGCTGTCCGATGGCGAGCGCTTTTTCTCCCATCGCCGCCGCCAACCGACCGGTCGTATGGCGACCCTGGTTTGGATGGCAGCCTGAGATGTTGATGCTCCGTCCGCCTTAAATACAGATACGAATCAATACGTTATAGTTTTCCGGTGACTGAGCGGTAGGATCCGCGGTCGACACGGTCAGATCAGGCGCCCGCCACCGTGGCCAGCACTCTACTTTGGATTCTGCTTTCAGCGTCGAACCTGGCGTGGTGACTGCCGCGGCGGTGATTGCGCATGAAATACCGCAAAAATTCGGGGATGTAGCGGTATTGCTCGACGTGGGATCTAACCGGTCTATGGTCATGGTGTTCAATCTGTATGTGAGCCTTACCATCGTCGCGGATGGCGTACTGGTCTGGGTCTGGCTGGAGCAGGTTCGATGGAGGGTGCCGAACGTCATTACGGTGGCTGCCGCACGCTTTTTGGTATGTCGCTGTTGCGGAGTTGATTCTGGGTCTGTATCGCAAAGTGGGCGGCATGGTGAGCGCGTTCCAGGTGCTGTTTATTGTTGTTGGTGTGACCGTTATTTTTGTCAGCCTCTTCTCCATGCACAGTTGATTGGCCACACCGCGTCGGGTCGTCGTGAACTGGATCTGCACATCGACGGCCCATGGATCCCCACCCAGTGAGCGTAAGGTGGGCATCAACTTCGCGCGTGAACCACGCGGCGTCGAAAATGGCCATTGTCGCGCGCAACCGATCGTGGGTTGAGCACAGACACACCCGCCAGAACATGCAGGGTGATAAAGGTCGATTCACCATTGGCCTTGAAAAAGGCGTAGGAGTCCGCACATCTAGGGCATCGACACCGCCAGTGAGGTTGCGCCATGCGCATGGACAAATTAACCAGCAAATTTCAGATGGCTCTGGCGGATGCCCAGTCCCTGGCCCTAGGTAAGGATCATCAGTTTATCGAACCGTCGCATTTGATGATCGCGATGCTCGACCAGCAAGGCGGCACGACACGCCAGCTGCTGTCAAAAGCGGGAATCAACGTAAACTTGCTGCGTTCGCGTCTTGGCGACTGGCTCGACCAGACCGCCAGTGTGACGGGCGTGGGCGGCGATATCCACCTGTCCAATGATTTGGGCAAATTGCTAAATCAGTGCGACAAACTCGCTCAAAAGCGCAACGATTCCTATGTGTCGAGCGAACTGTTTGCGCTGGCGGCTGTTGATGACGATGGCACCCTCGGTCGTCTGATGGGTGAAAGCGGTGCCGTGAGTGAGGCGGTACACAAAGCTGTTACCGAATTACGTGGCGACAGTGTGGTGGACAACCCCAATGCCGAAGACGCCCGGCAAGCGCTTGAGAAGTACACCCTGGACCTTACGGAAAAAGCCGAGCAGGGTAAGCTCGATCCGATTATCGGTCGCGACAGTGAAATTCGTCGCACCGTGCAGGTGCTGCAGCGACGAACCAAGAACAACCCGGTTCTCATTGGTGAGCCGGGCGTTGGAAAGACGGCGATCGTCGAGGGCCTTGCCCAGCGGATTGTCAACGGTGAAGTGCCGGAAGGACTGCGCAATAAACGCATTCTGTCGCTCGATCTGGGTGCGCTGGTGGCTGGCGCGAAGTTTCGCGGCGAATTTGAAGAGCGACTCAAATCACTATTAGCCGATCTGGCCAAACAAGAAGGCGAGATCATCTTGTTCATCGATGAGCTGCACACGATGGTCGGCGCGGGTCGTGCCGATGGCGCGATGGACGCAAGCAATATGCTGAAACCGGCATTGGCGCGCGGTGAGCTGCATTGCGTCGGCGCGACAACAACGGACGAGTACCGTCAGTACATTGAAAAAGACGCGGCACTCGCGCGTCGATTTTTAACCATCATGGTCGATGAACCTACCGTCGAAGACACGGTAGCGATTTTGCGCGGCCTGAAAGATCGCTATGAAGTACACCATGGCGTTAACATCACCGATCCGGCGATCATTAGCGCCGCGACACTGAGTCACCGCTACATCGCCGATCGACAACTACCCGATAAAGCGATCGATCTGATTGATGAGGCCGCGTCGCGCATCCGCATGGAAATCGATTCTAAACCGGAGGCAATGGACCTGCTCGATCGACAGCTCATCAAACTCAAGATCGAACGCGAATCGCTCAAATCAGAAGACGACGATGCGTCGCGCAAGCGACTCAAGGAGCTTGAAGCAACGATTGCGAACGTGGAAAGCGAATTTGCCGACCTTGAGGAGATCTGGAAAGCGGAGAAGCTGAGTGTTGAAGGGTCGGCGAGAATCAAAGAACAGCTTGAACAGGCGCGCATCGAGCTGGAAACGGCGCATCGCGCTGGCGATTTGGCGCGCATGTCCGAACTGCAGTACGGCCGTATTCCGGAACTCGAAAAACAGCTCGAAGCCTCCGAAGGCGCGGAGAAAGTGGAAACCACATTGCTTCGCAATCAGGTGACGGAAGTGGAAGTCGCCGATGTCGTTGCGCGTTGGACCGGCATACCGGTCGATCGCATGATGGAGGGCGAACGCGAGAAGCTTTTGCGCATGGAATCCGAACTGGCCAAGCGCGTGATCGGTCAGCGTGAAGCGCTGGTGTCCGTGTCAAATGCGGTACGCCGAGCTCGCGCGGGTCTTAACGACCCGAAGCGGCCAAACGGTTCTTTTTTGTTCCTGGGGCCGACCGGTGTTGGTAAAACTGAATTGTGTAAAGCACTCGCCGAGTTCTTGTTTGATTCCGAAGACGCGCTGGTGCGCATCGACATGTCAGAATTCATGGAAAAGCACTCGGTCGCGCGTCTGATCGGCGCGCCGCCGGGATACGTTGGCTATGACGAGGGCGGTTATCTCACCGAGGCAATACGTCGCAAACCGTACTCGGTGATTCTGCTCGACGAAGTCGAGAAGGCACATCACGATGTGTTCAATATTCTGCTTCAGGTGTTGGATGACGGTCGCTTGACGGATGGCCAAGGGCGCACGGTTGATTTTAGGCACTGCGTGGTGATCATGACGTCCAACCTCGGGTCGCAAATTATTCAGGACCTGACCGGCGAGGAGAACTACGACGCAATGAAAGCAGCGGTTATGAATGAAGTAGGGCAGCATTTCCGCCCCGAGTTTGTTAACCGCATTGATGACACGGTCGTGTTTCATCCGCTTGATCGGGACGAGATTCGCCAGATTGTGGATATTCAAATTCGCGTTCTTGCAAAGCGCCTAGGCGAACGAGAACTGGGGCTGGTGCTCAACGATGCTGCGCGCGATCTGTTGGGCGATGCGGGGTTTGATCCGGTGTACGGAGCAAGACCGTTGCGTCGTGCTATCCAGCAGCGCTTGGAGAATCCGCTTGCGCAGCGCATCTTGGCGGGTACGTTCGCGCCGGGCGATCTTGTTGAGGTAGACGCGCACGATGGCGAACTCGTATTTGAAAAATCGGTGCGTCACTGACACACTCCGCCCTCGACTCAGAAGTGACCCGCTATCATGCCTATTTACGAGTATCAGTGTGCGGCCTGTGCCCACGAATTCGACGAGCTACAGAAACTGTCCGACCCGCCTCTTTCAGACTGTCCCGAGTGCGATGAATCGGCGTTGGTGAAGCTTGTCTCGGCACCGAGCTTCCGGCTTAAAGGCTCGGGTTGGTACGAAACCGACTTTAAAAAAGATAAGCGCAAAAATCTGGCAGATAGTGGTGACGGTGGCGATCGCAACAAGGATTCGGCCAAGTCGCCCGATAAAAAAGACGGCGGAACACGGAGTGAGACCCAGGGCGCGAACAAAAGCAGCCCGTCAGACAGCGCGACAAAAGCACAGGCTACACCCGCTAAAAAAAGCGGTGAGACAAACTAATAGTGAGACCGTGCTGACGGACCAGCGGTGGCGGGTGCCGCGTCACGGGTAATCGCCCCGTCGGTCGTAG
The DNA here is from genome assembly GCA_039028935.1 of Pseudomonadota bacterium. Lineage (NCBI taxonomy): Bacteria > Pseudomonadati > Pseudomonadota > Pseudomonadota bacterium. The sequence goes on from JBCCHD010000056.1 coordinate 4,829, forward strand.
GACCTCCGTTCACTCAATACCGTACGTTTGGCCCGCCTGTTGATGGGCCCGAGTGTTAGCTGTCTCCAACCGGTTTGCGCACGCGGATAGACAGTTCACGCAACGACTCGTCGGGCACCGGTCCCGGCGCGTTTGTCAGTGGGCAGTGTGCTGTTTGCGTTTTTGGAAACGCGATGACTTCGCGAATACTGTCCACGCCCGCCATGAGGGTCACAAGTCGATCGAGACCAAAGGCGATACCCCCGTGTGGTGGGCAGCCGTACTGCAGTGCTTCCAGCAGGAAGCCAAATTTTTCGTTTGCTTCTTCCTCGTCGATGCCCAGCAACTTGAACACGGCATCCTGCATCGTTTGATTGTGGATTCGCACAGAGCCGCCGCCAATTTCGCTGCCATTGAGGACCATATCGTACGCCCGCGACACACTGTCGCCCGGGGCTGCCTGCAGTGCGTCGACATCGTCCGCGCGTGGCGCTGTGAACGGGTGATGTAACGCGGCCCAGCGGTGATTGCGTTCGTCCCATTCAAACATGGGGAAATCCACCACCCACAGCGGTGCCCAGCCTTCACCCACTGTGCCCAAATCTTCAGCGAGCTTAACGCGTAGAGCACCTAAAGCATCGTTGACTACGCGCGCCTTGTCGGCACCGAAGAAAATGACATCGCCCGCTTTTGCGTTAGTGCGCTCCAGTACGCCGTTGAGCGCTTTGTCGGTGAGATTTTTGACGATTGGGCTTTGCAGGCCGTCGCGGCCGGCTGACGGGTCATTGACCTTAATGTAAGCCAGACCCTTGGCGCCATATTGCGCAACGTACTTGCCATAGTCATCAAGCACTTTGCGGGTGAACGTTGAGCCACCTGGTACGCACAGCGCCGCCACGCGCCCGTTCGGGTCGTTTGCGGGTCCGGCGAACACTTTGAATTCGACGGCTTGCATCAAATCGGAGACGCCCACTAACTCGTAATCAATGCGAAGGTCGGGCTTGTCGCTGCCGAACCGGCTCATGGCGTCGGCATAGGTCATGCGCGGAAACGGGTTTGGCAGCGCGATGTCGAGCACGTCCCTAAACACGGCGCGCATCATTTCCTCAAACGTGTCCATGATGTCGTCTTCCGACATAAAGGATGTTTCGATATCGAGCTGGGTGAATTCGGGTTGGCGGTCAGCGCGTAGATCCTCGTCGCGGAAACACTTGACGATTTGATAGTAGCGATCGAGTCCCGACATCATGAGCAGTTGTTTGAATATCTGCGGCGATTGCGGAAGCGCAAAAAACTCACCCGGATGGGTGCGCGATGGCACAAGGTAGTCGCGCGCGCCTTCGGGTGTGGCGCGTGTCAGCATCGGTGTTTCCACTTCAACAAACTCGCGGTCGTCGAGGTAGCGTCGCAGGGCTTTGGCCACGTTCGCGCGTAGCCGCAGTCGACCCTGCATTTCTTCGCGGCGCAGGTCGAGGTATCGATACTTGAGTCGCAACTCTTCGCCCGGGTTGTCGTCCTGTTGAATTGGCGGTGTTTTGGACCGATTTAACAGTGTGAGATCTTTGGCCAATACCTCGATTTCACCCGTCGTAATATTGGGGTTGATCATGCCCTGAGGTCGGGTACGCACGCGGCCGGTTATCTGGAGCACGTATTCGCTACGCACTTGTTCGGCCACGGCAAAGATTTCCGGTGTGTCGGGATCAACCACCACCTGAACCACCCCTTTGGCGTCACGCAAATCCATGAAAATGACCCCGCCGTGATCGCGGCGATTGTGCACCCAGCCGCAAACGGTAACGGTTTGATCGATGGCTTCGGCGGTGACGGTGCCGCAGTAGTGGGTACGCATGTTGGTTTCTCAGGTAACGGATGGGCTGGCAAGCCCTGAAATTAAAGAGCCGGAATGTTACGGGGTGACTTGTCGGGGCGCAAGTCAGCGGCGCGACAGGTCGGCCTGTCCCGGCAGGGTGGTTGCGTGCCGGCCAGCATGTTCAGGCGCTACGGTATGCCCGCGAGTGAGATATCCAGCACGTTGGCTTCGCGCGACGCATCCATCACGCTGACCAGGGTGTGAGTGCGGGCTTTTTTGTCTGCGGCAATTACGACTACTGCCTGAGGGTGCTCACTGTGCCATCGACGAATGCTGGCGCTCAGCCGTCGAATGTCAGTCACGCGTTGGTTAACAAAAATCTCATTGTTCGGCCCGATGTCGATGACAATCGTCGGGGCAATCGTTGGGGTCGCGGAGGGTGATTCATCGGCTTTGCGCAGATCCAGACCGCGTTCGCGGACGAACGTTGCGGTGACGATAAAAAAAATGAGCAAAATAAACACCACATCCAACAGCGGGGTGATGTCGATATCCGCAGTGTCGTCGTGATCATGGTGTTGAGTTTCGGTGGTTAGCATGGCGGCGTTTCCTGTTGATCAACGAATGAAACGCTCATCACCGGGCAGGGCAGCGAGCAGGGGTAATTCAAATTTACGAAGAATTACGTACACCATAACACAGTCTGGGTGATCCATTTGGGTCACCTCCGTTCGGGCGAAAAAAAACCCGCCGAGAGGCGGGTTTTCTTGCGATGAAATGAACGCTGTTTACTGCGCGTTAGCAATCGATATGTTGTACACGTTGGCTTCGCGCGAGGCATCCATCACTTTGATCAATGTATTGGTGTTGGATTCTTTGTCCGGCAAAATCACCACAGTGGCTTCGGGCATTTCTGCATGCAGTCGTTCGATGTTGGCAGTCACACGACGTATATCGGTTTTGCGACGGTTTACCCAAATACCATTGTTCGGGCCGATCGTTATCAGGATGTTGTCTTTTTCTTCTTTGGTCACCGCTTCGGTGTTGTCTGGGCGACTGACATCGAGGCCGCTTTCCTTCACAAAGGTGGCGGTCACGATGAAAAAGATGAGCAGAATGAACACCACATCGAGCATCGGCGTAATGTCGATCTCGGATTCTTCTACCTCTTCAATATCCCCTAAGTGTCGTTTCATATCGCGCGCTCCTCATCACTCGCCGCGTTTTTCTATCTGGCCATGTACCCGACCAACCGGATTGCAAAGCATAGTCGGGTTTGACGAAAAATGCCAAGCCGTCTGCCCGCTTCAACGTCGGGTGTCGTCAGTGCTCACTCCCGGGACGCTGTCGGCAAGGCTGACTGCCGATCAGCATGACGTGGTGATGGTCTCACCCCGGCCGTTGCCTGTGTCGGCACACTCCGATCCAAATATACGAATTTATACGTAGATAGTAGAGCATTCCCGATAAAGCGCAACGTTGCGCCGCATCAACCTCTCGCAAACGAGTAATTTAGCCTGCTGCGAGCCTTTATTCGGCGTCACGTTGTGTTTTGAGCGCGTAAAGTGCCTCGAGCGCGGCTTTCGGCGACAGTTCATCGGGCTCGAGCGCATCGATCGCTTGTTCCAAGGCGCTGGGCTCTGCGGCAGGGGCGTCCGGTGTGGCAAAGTCGAGCTGGCCTTGCGGCGATAGCGGATCTGCGTGGGCTTGTTTTTCAAGTGCCGACAAATAGCGGCGGGCGCGAGTAATCGTGATGGCTGGAACGCCCGCCAGGCGCGCCACCTGAAGCCCGTAACTTTGGTTGGCTGGGCCGGGTTTGACGCTGTGCATGAACACCAAGCGTTTGCCGTGCTGGGTCGCATCGAGGTGAACGTTAGCCACCGCGTGAATCTGGTCGGCGAGCTGGGTGAGTTCAAAATAGTGGGTCGCAAACAAAGTGAAGGCGCCGACACGTTCGGCCATGTCGTGGGCACACGCCCACGCCAGCGACAGCCCGTCGAAGGTGCTCGTGCCGCGACCGATTTCGTCCATAAGGACTAGGCTCTGTGGTGTCGCCGAATTCAAGATCAGCGCTGTCTCTGTCATTTCGACCATGAACGTCGAGCGGCCACTCGCCAAGTCGTCAGATGCGCCGATTCGCGTGAAAATCCGATCGATCGGTCCGATGGTCGCCGCCGCGGCCGGTACAAACGCGCCGATGTGCGCCATCAGCACAATGAGCGCGGTTTGACGCATGTAAGTGGATTTTCCGCCCATGTTCGGCCCGGTCACAATGAGCATGCGACGGGCGTCATGCAAATTCAGGTCATTGGGGACAAAATCGATATCGGTGGTTTCGACGACCGGGTGACGAGCCGCGGTAATATCCAGTGCGGGTTTATCGGTCAGAGCGGGTCGGCAATAGTTGGCGTCGGCCGCACGTGCGGCGAAACACGCGAGCACATCAAGCTGCGCCAGCGCCAGCGCCGTGGTTTGCAGCGGATCTAGCGAGTCGGCGAGTCGATTGAGTAGCGCCTCGTAAAGTGTTTTTTCCGTAGCCAGCATCCGCTCTTTGGCCGATAGCACCTTGTCTTCGTATTCTTTTAACTCCGGTGTGATGTAGCGTTCGGCGGCCTTTAGCGTTTGCCGTCGCTGGTAGTCGATCGGTGCCTTGTCGGCGTGCACGCGGCCCATCTCAATATAGTAGCCGTGCACACGGTTGTAGCCGACTTTCAGTGTGGCAACGCCGGTGCGTTCGCGCTCTCGCACCTCGAGCTGCGTGAGAAAGTCATCGGCATTTGCGGCGAGTGCGCGAAGTTCATCGAGCTCGGCGTCATAGCCAGGCGCGATCACACCACCATCGCGAATGAGCATGGGGGGTTCATCGATAATCGCGCGAACCAACAGTTCGTGCAGATTGGCATGCACGCCACAGCGCTTGCGCAGATCGACAATTCGCTCCGCTTGAGCATCGGCTAATAATGACTGCAGGGCCGGAAGCTGACCGAGCGTGTCGCGCAACTGGCTTAAATCGCGTGGTCGTGCCGATCGTAGGGCAATGCGGGCCAGGATGCGCTCGATATCACACACCGTACGCATGAGCGCGCTGAGATCGTCGGTGAGCGCCGACGCGTGTAGGGTATCGACCGCATCATAGCGCGCTGTCAGTTCGCTATGGCTGCGAATAGGTCGGTTGATCCAACGTCGCAGCAGGCGGGTACCCATTGCCGAACCGGTTAGATCGAGCACCGATGCCAGCGTGAATTCGGTGCCACCTTTCAGATTGACCGACAGCTCCAAATTGCGTCGCGTCGCCGCGTCTAGATGCAGCGCATCGTCTCGCCGTTCGACGCTGAGTGATTGAACATGCGGTAGCGCCGTTTTCTGCGTGTCGCGAACATATTGCAGCAGGGCGCCAGCTGCCCCAACCGCTGGGGACAGAGCGGCCACCCCAAAGCCGCTGAGATCGCGCGTACCAAATTGCTCGTTGAGTAATGTCGATGCCGTGTCTGCGTCGAAATGCCAAACCGGCCGATGCGTAAAGCGGCCCTTCAGCGTGTCAGGTAAGGTCGAATCATCCTGGACTAACATTTCAGCCGCCTGCAGGCGTTCAAGCTCAGCCGCCAGCGCATCGTCGCCGTCGACATCACACAGCGTGAAGCGTCCGGCCGATACATCGAGCCAGGCCAAACCGTAGGTGTTGGCGCTGCCTTCGGCAACGGCCAGGAGCAAATTGTCGCGACCCGCCTCGAGCAGAGCGTCTTCTGTCACGGTGCCGGGCGTCACAATACGCGTCACCTGCCGGTCAACCGGACCTTTTGAGGTTGCCGGGTCACCCACTTGCTCACACACGGCAATCGACTCGCCGAGGCGCACAAGTCGCGCCAGATAATTATCGACAGAATGGACGGGCACGCCGGCCATGGGAATTGGTTCGCCACCCGATTTGCCACGCGCGGTGAGCGTGATGTCAATGAGCTTCGACGCTTTTTTCGCGTCCTCATAAAACAGCTCGTAAAAATCACCCATCCGATAGAACAGCAGGATGTCCGGATGTTGCGCTTTTATACCCAGATACTGACGCATCATCGGTGTGTGTTGAGCGTGCTGAGTCATGGCGGAGAAAAACGATTGGTTGTAAGGGTGAGTTTGGTGGGGCATACAGGCCATTAGCCCGAAGGCCGGAAGCTGCTAGAATAAGTGATTCTTCGCAAACAGGCACGCAGCTTATGAAAGTGATGCACATTGAGGCGGGCCGACATCTGTATGGCGGAGCGCGCCAGGTGCTTTATTTGGCCGAAGGCCTCAAACTGCGTGGTATCGATTGTGCGGTCGTGTGTCCTGCCGGAAGCGAGATCGCCGCTCGATTGCCGCACATGGGTATTCCGGTTTTTCCGATTCCCATGGGGGGCGATCTTGATTTTGCCGTGATCGGTCGTCTGCGCAAACTGATTGCCGACTTTGAACCCGATATTATTCATTTGCACAGTCGTCGGGGCGCCGATTGGTTTGGCAGCATCGCTGCGCGTCGGTTTCCAGATATACCGGTGATCGTGTCTCGGCGTGTCGATAACGCGGAGTCGGCGCTGGTGGTCAAATACAAGTACCGCTTGTTTGATCGAGTGGTCGCCATTTCTTCGGCGATTCGCGATGTGCTGGCCGATGCCGGTGTCCCAGCGCAAAAACTGCGTGTTGTACACAGTGCGGTGCGCACGGCGACGTGGGAGCGCAGCTGGGATCGGGTGGCATTCGCCAAAACCTTCTTTAATCAGACTTCCGGTTCGGTCGAGAAGAGGCGCGCGCCCGTCATCGGGATGGTTGCGCAACTGATCAAACGTAAGGGACATCGGTTCGTGTTGGAGGCAGTACCGATGATTCGCGAACGCTACCCGGACGTGCGCGTGGTGTTTTTCGGGCGCGGACCGGAAGATTCGCGCTTAATGCTCCAAGCGCAGAGGCTCGGCATCGAGCAGGCCGTGACGTTCGCCGGTTTTCGTAAAGACATTAACCATTGGTTGGGTTGTCTTAATGTGTTTATCCATCCGCCGCTGACCGAGGGCCTTGGGGTCGCAGTGCTACAGGCTGCTGCTGCCTCGCTACCGATCGTGGCGAGCCGTGTGGGTGGCGTCACAGAGATTATTGAAGACGAAGTCAACGGGCTACTGATCGATCCCGAATCGCCGGCGCAGATTGCCGAGGGCGTTCTGCGGTTGCTGGATGATCGGGAAGGGGCTGAGGCGATGGGAAAAGCGGCGCACGAAAAGGTGGTGTCGCAGTTTTCAGTCGATGCCATGGTGGAAGGCAATCTCAATGTCTACCTAGAGCTATTGAACGAGCACGGCAAAGGGCTGTGAGTCGAGGAACCCGACGATGAATCACGATTCAGTTCCCCTCGATAACACGTTGGTTGACGGTGCTGAATCGCTCGGTGAGCGACTGCGAACACAAGGGCTGACGATGGCGTCGGCGGAATCCTGTACCGGCGGATGGATCGCCAAAGTGCTGACTGATGTGGCGGGCAGTTCGGCGTGGTTTAGTGGGTCGATCGTGTCGTATAGCAATGCGGTCAAGGAACGGGCTCTTGGTGTCACCACCGATGCACTGAATACGCACGGTGCGGTCAGTGAGGCGGTCGTTGGGCAGATGGCGGTGGGTGCACTGGGTGCGCTCAATGTGGATTGCGCTGTCAGCGTCTCCGGCGTGGCGGGTCCCGATGGCGGCACCGCGGATAAGCCGGTGGGTCTGGTGTGGATGGCGGTGGCACTCGGTCCGGCGTGCCAGTCGATTTCGGCGGACTATCCGCAGATCATCACCGAGAAACACCACTTTGTCGGGGATCGAGAGGCCATTCGGCGAAGGGCCGTGCAAGCGGCCGTGCGCCTGCTTGGCACCTCGCTGGATAAGAACACGTGAGTCGACATCAAATGGGGTTTGTCTATTTATACAGTGGTTTTGCGCATTCGCGAGCCTGATCTGCCGACTTTCGCCCCGAGTACTGGGCATGCCCCGCCGGTCGCGCTACTATATATAGCGATCGCCACCTTCCTAAACCACCAGATAAGCCGACAAACGATTTTTTGGGTCATTTGCCCAAAAATAGTGTTTATTTATACAGTAGTTTTTGGAATACTAACGCCACGTTGATCGTCACCGGTATCCCCGCATGTAGCCATGGTTCCGGAGACTACCGGTGGCGATTGGCGACCAGGCGCATTCAGCCTAGCTGTGCGCCTGACCACCGAGAGGCGGTGGCTGTCAGACCCGCTGCCTTTCTGCTACCGCGTGTGAGCGCGATTCGCGGCTTCTTATTGAGGGGCCATTGCACACAAAACGTATTCGGGTGACTTGAATGGACGACAAACGTAAACAGGCGCTGGCCGCCGCATTGGGGCAGATTGAGAAGCAGTTTGGTAAAGGGTCGGTCATGCGACTGGGCGATGACGGTGCCTTGCCGGACGTCGAGGCGATTTCAACCGGTTCGCTCACGTTGGATATCGCGCTGGGAATCGGCGGGTTGCCCAAAGGGCGTGTGGTCGAAATTTACGGGCCGGAGTCCTCGGGCAAAACGACGCTGACGCTTCAGGTCGTGGCCGAAGCGCAGAAGCTGGGTGGCACCTGCGCGTTTGTCGACGCCGAGCATGCGCTTGATCCGACGTATGCCGAGCGCCTGGGTGTCAATACCGAAGATCTACTTGTGTCTCAGCCAGACACGGGAGAACAGGCACTGGAGATCACCGACATGCTCGTGCGTTCCGGCGCTATCGATGTCGTGGTCGTCGACTCTGTGGCGGCGCTCACACCCAAAGCCGAAATTGAGGGCGAAATGGGTGACAAACATGTTGGCCTGCAGGCCCGACTCATGTCGCAGGCGCTGCGAAAGCTCACGGCGAATATCAAGCGATCCAACACACTGGTGATCTTTATCAACCAGATCCGCATGAAGATTGGCGTGATGTTCGGCAGTCCAGAAACCACGACCGGTGGTAACGCGCTCAAGTTCTATTCGTCCGTACGCCTGGACATTCGCCGAATCGGTGCCATTAAGAAGGGCGATGAGGTTGTTGGAAACGAAACACGCGTTAAGGTCGTGAAAAATAAGGTGGCCCCGCCGTTCAAGAAAGCGGAGTTTGAAATTCTCTACGGACAGGGTATATCGCGGCAGAGTGAACTCATCGACATGGGTGTCAACGAGGGACTCGTGAAGAAATCGGGCGCCTGGTACAGCTACGGCAAGGAGCGCATCGGTCAGGGCAAGGACAATGCCCGCCAGTACCTCATCGAGAACCCGCACATCGCGGAAGAAATTGAGACGGCGTTGCGCCAGAAGTTCTTGCCCAAGCAGAACCCAGCTCCGGTTGAGCTCGAGGCTGTTCAAGAAGCGTGACAACATGGGCGCGGCCACGGCCGCGCAGGTTCGTCGCCTGGCCATGGATTATCTGGCCAGGCGCGAACACGGCTTCGCCGAGCTGCTGAGCAAATTAAATCAGCGCGGTGTGCCGGACGCGCTCGCTCAGGAAACGCTGCAGCGCCTTGCCGATGAAGGTCTCCAAGATGACGCGCGTTTTGGTGATATGTACACGCGGGCGCAGTCGGCGCGGGGCAAAGGACCGCACTACATCCGCAACGGACTAAAAGCGCGCGGTCTCGAAGGGCCTGATGCCGATGCGGCGCTCAGACGGGCCGATGTCGATTGGTCGGCGAGCGCGATCGAAGTGGCTCGAAAGAAATTTCCTCATGGCTGTGCCGATCACGCTGAACGTGCCAAAGGACTGCGCTTTTTGCAGCAACGTGGCTTTAACGCCGAGCAATCTGCCGGCGCCATTCGTGCGCTAGAACAGATCGCAGTCGACGAATGAGAGTGGGCGCCGTGGTATAGAGCGTCGTATCATGGCGTGGGCCAGTGATCGTTTACCTCAGACTGGCCGGACAAAGCCAATGATGGATACAAAATGACAGGCCGTTCCGGCCAGCACGAAAAAATGCCAGATACCGTGCGCATGGGGCATCTGTTTTTTTCTGTCCAACAAATAAAACACAACGCCCAGCGTGTACAGCACGCCGCCGGCGGTCAGCCAGGACAGGCCCGCAGGATCGAGTGACGCGCGAAGATTGGGTAAATCGAATACGACGGTCCATCCCATGCCCAGATAAATGGCCAGTTGAAGGGCTTTGGGCCGACGCACGGGTAGCGACTCAAGCAGTACCCCAACGAGTGCAAATGCCCATATGACGCTAAATATGAGCCACCCATTGCCTTCGCGAAGCGTGACTAGCGTGTACGGCGTATAGGTGCCGGCGATCAGCAGATAGATCGCGATATGATCCAGGCGTTGAAACAACGCCTTGAGCTTGGGAGGGCGAAAGCTGTGGTAGAGCGTCGACATGGTATAGAGCACGACCATGCTTACGCCGAATACGGTAAACCCTGTAATCATCCAAGGATCGCGGCTGTCGATGCTCACGGCGAGTAACGCGCCAAACCCGATGAGTGCCAGTGCGGCCCCGACAAGGTGCGAAATGCTATTGAGTCGCTCTCCGGGATACATAACGTCTGCCTCAGCGTGAATTGCGTTACATGAACAGCGGATTGTAGGTGAACGGACCAAACAAATCCCGCCGATAGGACGAATAAAATGGGGTATTAGCGCATAATTTCTATGCTGCCCGGCCAGATGGCCAATCAATCGGTCGCGTGGACTGACTCGCCAGTCAGTCGCGCACAATGAGTGCGTCGAGCGCCGTTGAATGCGAACGCACAGTGAATCGTCGCGGCGGGCCGCTTGGTACGACCGCTATGGTTAAATTCGGGTGGGTCATTGCTACGCCGACTTAGTCATCGGCCCGATCGGATCGGGGGTAACGTGGTGAACAGGTGTTTATTCCGAGGCAGCTTGGTTATTATCCAGCGTTAGACGACCAACAGCGCCTGACCCGCTATGGAACCTTAATGAAAAGCGCCGACATTCGACAAAAGTTTCTCGATTTTTTTGAACGCCACGGCCATCAGCCTGTCGCCAGCAGTTCGCTCGTGCCGGGCAATGACCCGACGCTACTGTTTACGAACGCGGGCATGGTGCAATTTAAAGATGTGTTTCTGGGTCTTGAAAAGCGCCCGTATTCGCGTGCGGCGACGTCTCAGCGCTGCGTCCGGGCCGGCGGCAAACACAATGACTTGGAAAACGTGGGATACACCGCGCGCCACCACACGTTTTTCGAAATGTTGGGTAATTTCAGTTTCGGCGACTATTTCAAAATCGAAGCCATTCAATTTGCCTGGCAGTTTTTAACAGAAGAACTCGGACTGTCGGAGGACAAACTCTGGGTGACCGTCTACGAAGACGATGACGAAGCGGCTGACATTTGGCTTAAGCACATGGGGGTGAGTGCCGAACGCTTCTCGCGACTGGGCAAGAAAGACAACTTCTGGTCGATGGGCGATGTTGGGCCGTGCGGTCCCTGTTCCGAAATTTTTTACGATCACGGGCCCGAAGTGGCCGGCGGGCCGCCGGGAAGTCCGGACGAAGACGGCGATCGCTATATTGAGATCTGGAACCTTGTGTTTATGCAGTTCGAATCGGCCGCAGATGGCTCAATGTCGAATCTACCAAAACCGTCGGTCGACACCGGTATGGGCCTCGAGCGTATTTCGGCCGTGATGCAACACGTCCATAACAATTACGATATCGACCTATTTGCCAATTTGATTTCGGCCGCCTCGGCATTGACCGGCGAGACCGATCGATCGCACGCGTCACTGCGCGTTATCGCCGACCATATTCGCGCCTGTGCCTTCCTTATTGCTGATGGTGTGCTCCCGTCAAACGAAGGTCGAGGCTACGTGCTTCGTCGAATTATTCGACGCGCGATTCGCCACGGCTTTAAATTAGGCGTTAACGGTGCGTTCTTTAACGAACTGGTAGAGCCATTGGACCGCGAAATGGGGGGTGCCTATCCCGAGCTGCGTAAACAGGTGTCGCACATTAAAAAGGTGCTGCTGAGCGAGGAGTCGCGTTTTGCCGAAACGCTCGAGAAAGGCATGGCCATCCTCGAAGCCGCCATCGACGATCTAAAGGGCGAGGTTATCCCCGGTGCCGCGGCCTTCAAGCTTTATGATACGTACGGATTTCCGCTTGATCTAACCGCCGATGTGGCCAGAGAGCGCGGGTTAACCGTTGACCAGGCGGGTTTTAAGCGCGCGATGGAAGAGCAAAAAGAGTTGGGCCAAAAAGCCAGTCGATTTGGTGTCGATATGCGCGGCGGCGTTCAGCGCGATGACGCGACTGAATTTCTTGGCTACGACACGTTGTCGACCGATTCGCGCTTGATCGCGCTTTACCGTGGAGACGAGGAAGTCGACGAGTTGTTGAGCGGCCAAGAGGGCATCGTGTTCTTAGATAAGACGCCATTTTATCCGGAAGGCGGTGGTCAGATCGGCGATGTCGGCACGCTTCAAACAGCCCAGGGCCTATTCGAAGTCCGGGATACACAGAAGTTTGGCAAGGGCATCGGTCACATCGGTTCGCTTGTGCAGGGATACCTCAAGCGCAAAGAGAAAGCAGAGGCGAGGGTCAATGCGGCCGTACGTCAAGCCACGGTGCTCAATCACACCGCCACACATCTCATGCATGCCGCCTTGCGCGAAGTGTTAGGGGATCATGTGAATCAAAAGGGTTCACTGGTCACCAGCGAGCGCTTACGTTTCGATTTTTCGCATTATGAAATGGTGAGTAGCGAAGAGCTCAAACGGATTGAGGACATCGTCAATCGGCAGATTCGAGAGAATGCGGAAGCGCAGATTCGTCATATGGACTTGCAAGACGCCATCGATGAGGGCGCACTCGCGTTGTTTGACGAGAAATACGACGCCGAGGTTCGAACGCTTAAGCTCGGCGAGTTTTCGTTCGAGCTGTGCGGCGGCACGCACGTGGAACGCGCTGGGGATATCGGCGTATTTCGAATTGTTAGCGAGTCGGGCATTGCGGCGGGTGTGCGCCGCATTGAGGCATTGACTGGCGATGCGGCGCTTGCCTGGATGCGGGGCAACGAACAGCAGCTCTCGGCCGTGGCCGAACTGGTCAAGGGCCATCGCGACGATGTCGAGGGGCGTGTGTCGTCGCTCATAATGCGATCACGCGCATTGGAAAAGGAAGTGGCTCGATTGAAAAAAGAGCTCATTTCCGGTTCTGCCGGCACCGATATCATGAGTCAGGTCAAAGAGATTGATGGCGTTAAGGTGCTGGCCGCTAATCTCGGGGGGCTCGATGCCGGCGGACTGCGCGACAGCATGGACCAATTTCGAGACAAGTTGGGTACGGCAGTCGTCGTGCTTGGCTCAGTGGAGGACGGCAAGGTCCGTCTCGTGGCGGGCGTCAGTAAAGACCTTACCGCCAAGATTAAAGCGGGCGCTTTGATTGGCGAAGTTGCCGCCGTGGTCGGCGGTCGGGGTGGCGGTCGACCCGACATGGCTCAGGCCGGTGGTTCGGAGCCGGACAAGCTCGACGAGGCACTCGAGAGCGTCTATACGCGGGTTCAGTCGCAACTTTGATTAAACCCGCCGCGCAACCGGATGTGGCATTGATTTAGTTTCAGTTGTGTGTAATTAATGACACACTGTTTTACAGTTTTGGGTTCAGTTCAACATCGTACGCAATGGCGGTGTTTTCGGCGATACGTCGCTGATAAATACTAATGAAAACTAAGCATTCGTATTAGGGTGTGGACGTATCCCGTGAGCCAGTTCGTTTGGCGCTGCAAAGCAGTATGATAGTCTTCGCATCGCCGTGCAGGACCCATCGGTAACGGAGTGATTAAAAAAACAGCAGATAGCCACCGTGAGTCGGGGACTACGCTGCACATAGATTGAGAATCTAGGAGAGCACGACATGTTAATTCTGACCAGACGGGTGGGCGAAACCGTGATGATTGGCGACGAGGTCACCGTAACGGTGCTGGGCGTCAAAGGGAATCAGGTTCGCGTCGGGGTGAATGCACCCAAGGACATCGCAGTACACCGCGAGGAAATTTACGAGCGCATTAAAAACGAAGAAAAAGCCGGCGAGTCCTGATTTTGCGGACTTTGCCGCTTCGATTCGTCGCGGCGTAAGAAAAAAAGCTGTCGAAACCAATGTTTTGACGGCTTTTTTGTATTCCGGCCTCTCAAAAGTTGGCGAAGGGTTTACGCCGTCAGATTGCATCAGTATTATGCGCAGTCGGTTGGTCGCAAGCCAGCCCCCGACAGGGCAAATCGCTGTGTCGCGGCACGGCAGGCGGATCCGTTCGCACAGCACGGAGAGGTGGCTGAGTGGTCGAAAGCGCTCCCCTGCTAAGGGAGTAAGGGTTAAAAGCCCTTCGAGGGTTCGAATCCCTCCCTCTCCGCCAGTTGCAAACGTGCAATGGCCACTGTTTTAAATGCGCCCGTAGCTCTGCTGGATAGTGTACCTGGCTACGAACCAGGCGGTCGGACGTTCGATTAATGGCAAAGCAATTAACGACGAGCCGCGCAAGCGGCG
>JBCCHD010000057.1 GCA_039028935.1 Pseudomonadota bacterium
CATAAAGCGTCCATGGTACTTCTTAGGTTATGGGTCGTATAAGAAATAATTTTAGATACATTACGTTTTCAAACGTAGAGCTTTTCTTACACGACCTATTGTGCGACTTAATTCTGGGTATGGATTTCTTGCACGCTTACGACGTTAGTATCTCGCCGCCATAACACTTGGCGGTCACGTTTTTACGCAAGGCTTTAACTGTGGAGCGCGCGATAATTTGAGAACCACTTGCCGCCTGAATCGCCACATCAAACATTTGCCGCGGAATAATATCCCGCAGTCGATCGACTAATTCTCGGCCACGATTTCGCGCGTTTTCTCGATGAACGATCACGGACAACGCATCAACTCGATCACCGTTAATCAACACATCCAGGCGCGTTAGCGGCGCGGCATCAAAGCGTTCAAACGAATACTCAAAAGACGCAAAGCCACGACTCGAGGATTTGAGTCGATCAAAAAAGTCGAGCACAACTTCGGCCATCGGTAATTCGTATTCGATGCTAACTTGCTTACCAAGGTACTGCATCTTCCGTTGAACACCGCGCTTCTCGATGCACAACTTCATCACCGCGCCGACATAGGTATCAGGAAGTAGCACCGTGGCCACAATGATCGGCTCGCGAATTTCGCTGATATAGTTTGGTTCAGGCAAGTCCGAAGGGTTGTCAATTTGAATGACCGTATCGTCTGTTTTGAGTACTTCATATATAACGGTTGGCGCGGTGGTGATCAACTCGAGATTGTATTCACGCTCCAGTCGCTCCTGCACGATTTCCATGTGCAGCATGCCCAGAAACCCACAGCGAAATCCCAATCCGAGGGCCGCGGATGTTTCGGGCTCAAAGAACATTGCCGCATCATTGAGTTTGAGTTTTTCGAGCGCCTCACGAAAATTGGCGTAATCGTCGCTGTGAATGGGAAACACACCGGCAAATACGCGAGGCTTAACCTCTTCGAAACCAGGCAATGGTACGCTCGCGGGATTCTTTTCCGTGGTAATGGTATCGCCCACGGGGGCGCCATTGATTTCCTTAATGCTGGAAATCAAAAACCCCACTTCGCCACAACCCAGTTGGTCTTGATCAATCATTTTGGGTGAAAAAATGCCCAGTCGATCGGCGACGTAATCTCGCCCGGTCGACATCACCCGAAATTTTTGTCCTTTTCGCAACGTGCCGTTGACCACGCGTACAAGCGACACCACGCCGACGTAATTGTCGAACCAGGAATCCACAATGAGTGCCTGCAAGGCGGCGTCAGGGTCTCCTTGTGGGGGTGGCACGGTGTGCACAAGTTGCTCGAGCAGTGCTTCGACACCAAGCCCGGTTTTTGCACTCACATGGAGCGCATCGGCGGCGTCGATGCCGATGATTTCTTCAATATCGTTGACCACCCGATCCACATCGGCGGCCGGGAGATCGATCTTATTGAGCACCGGAATAACCTCGAGCCCCTGCTCGACGGCGGTATAGCAATTCGCCACACTTTGCGCCTCGACACTCTGCGCCGCATCCACGACCAGCAGCGCGCCTTCGCAGGCGGCCAGTGATCGCGAGACTTCATAGGAAAAATCGACGTGGCCGGGCGTATCGATAAAGTTGAGCATATAGTCTTGCCCATCGTTGGCGCGGTAATTGAGTGACACGCTCTGCGCCTTGATGGTGATGCCCCGCTCGCGCTCCAGATCCATGCTGTCCAGCACTTGTTCCGACATCTCACGCTCACTGAGTCCGCCACAAATCTGGATGAAGCGGTCGGCCAGCGTCGATTTGCCGTGGTCGATATGAGCGATGATGGAGAAGTTTCGAATATTTTGCATGAATGTCGAGGCCGGGCGAGTGCGGCTGCATTATATACGGTTCGCGCGGCGAACGTCGCGTATTTAACCGGGTTTGTTGAGTCGGGCAAGCAGCGCCTCGAGATCGAGTTCGTGGCGGCACACCTCGTCGCCATCGAGCAGCAAAACCGGCACGTGCCAGCCATACTGTGCCGCGAGCTGCGCGTCAGAATCGACATCGATCACGTCGAGCGCGACGGCCGCGCCGAGCGGCGCAAATTCAAGTTCAGCAATCATCTCTTCGCAGGCTGGGCAGCTGCGGCGACTATAAAGCGTGAGCGTCGCCATCAGTGCTCCAGTACGCGAAGCGTCGGCGTGACCGGATGACGACTCGCCCTAAGGCGTAACCAGACAACGGACGCACCGAGCGCGACCAGCGCCATCAGCAACGCGCCTCGATCCGAACCAAGAGACCACTGACCGACAAGCCCTCCCGCGAGCAGCGCGGCTAGGGGTATCAAATAAACACGGGCCGCCTGGCCCAGTACCACGCGACTGTCTAGCGCCAACTCGACCGTCTGTCCGACCGAATAGGTCTGCGCGTTGGGTAACTCGATTTGGAGTTCCGGCGGGCGGCGAAACACCAACTGGCTGATCACGCCACCACCACAGCCTTCTCCACGCGCGCAGCGGGCGCAAGCCGTGCCGCGCACGCTTTTGAGCGTAACGGCATCGCGATCGATCGAGGTGATGGTGGCGCATTCGACAAGCATACTGCTATTGCACCGATTCGCCGGGACGGCGTCAAGTGTTGCGGGTGTTACTTGCGGGGACGGAAACTGTTACCGATAAATTTGACCGTATCGGGCGGCACTTCCCCCACAACCGTAATCTGAAAATCCCCTTCCAGACGGCCAAATGCATTGGTCACGCCCAGTTTTGTGGCACCGCGCATCACCGCCTGCCCGGGTGCCCGAGGTTCGGCAAAAACGGACACCGTCGCCAAACCATCGGAATACACATGGTGCTCGACGCGGGTCTCGCCATTGTCTTCGATGCGCGACACCGACAGCGAGAAGCCGCTCGGGACCTCCGCTGCATGCCACGTGGTGTTACTCAATCGCGTCGACTGAACGTTACCGACCGGTTCAATCCAGTTGAAATCCTGAGTATTGAGGGTCGACTGGAAGGCGTTTTCACCAAACGTCGGATTAAAGTCGATTGCTGTGAATTGCAGTGTTTCAATGAGCTCGCCGTGGCGGTCAACCGAATCACTGAGCAGCGGCATGGCGGTTTCCCGATCGAGCCATAGGCGATAGCCGTACCGATACTCGTCACGCGGCACGATCGCGATGCCAACCGTTTCACGGCCGGCCACTCGCTTTGATCCCTCGATGAGCTCGAATTGATAGTAGTTTGATAGCTCGTCACTGTAGTGCGGCAGGGAGGACATGAGCGGGTTTTGGTCCTGCCACAAGTCCACGACGACTTCTTTGCGCGCTTGCAAGATGCACTGAATCTGTTCGCCGTTGCGAATGAACTCGCGCGCCGGACCGGTCAACGAGGTCATACGCTCAAACACATGGCCATCCACTGACTTGTGCAGCACTTCCATCGTTTCGATCTGGTCATGCAGCGTGTGCACAAACGTACCACGATAATTCAGCGCCTCTACCGCACGCCCCATATTTTCAAACCACTGGCGGGCCGCTTCGTCGGCATGCGATGTAGCAAGCACCGTCGCGACGAGTAACACACCGGCCAGTTGCCTGGACAAAGTGCGTGTGGGAATCGGGGTCATCGTGGTGTCTCGTTTAATCGCGATTGAGGGAAGTGTACGGAGTGCATGGCCGGCAGTTATCTATTGAGCTTCGTTTCACACGCTCGACCACTACTTCGGTGGTGCGTTGTCCTGAGTGGGCACGGAGGTGTCGGCATTGGCCCCTTCTCCGCTTGGCACCGCAGTGATTGTAAACGTGGTACCCAAATCTCGGATCCCCATCACTGACTGACGTCCGAAGCCGTTGGCATAACCGCGGTGACGGAGAAGATATTGATCCATACGGCTTTGCGGCATC
The DNA here is from genome assembly GCA_039028935.1 of Pseudomonadota bacterium. Lineage (NCBI taxonomy): Bacteria > Pseudomonadati > Pseudomonadota > Pseudomonadota bacterium. Next base: position 3,859 of record JBCCHD010000057.1, read on the forward strand.
ACGGAGGCTGGACGCACATCCGGCAGTTTGATGCGCGGCACATTTACCGGCACCAGCGCGCCGCTGTCGGTCGCCGCAATGTCGGCAACGGTATTGGCGGGAAATTCGGTGTTGTCAGCTTGGTTGAACCCCTGCACCGACAGCACCGCCACCGTCGCCACGGTGGCGGCCACCGCTAAACCACTCACGGGTCGCAGCCAACTTGGCCAACCTCCAGATGCAACGCGTTCAGACTCCGTCGATTCGACGTGGCTCACGTCGTCGATCAGCGCCGCGCGAATGCGCTCAACAACATGGCGATCAGCGGCCAGTAATTCGCCGCGCATGGCGTCGCCGATCAACGCATAGCGATTCACGGTATCGCCCAGTGCGTCGTCCTGACCTAACCGGCGCAGTAAAAGCGCACACTCTTCAGGCGGCAGCTCATCATCGAGGAAAGCGGAAATTTGTTGGTTTAATGGGTCGCTCACTTGCCCAGTCCTCCAGCCATAATTGGGCGAAGTCGTTTATCAACGGCTTCTCGTGCCCTGAATATTCGTGAACGCACAGTACCCACGGGGCAATCCATGGTTTGTGCGATTTCTTCGTAACTCATGCCTTCCATTTCCCGAAGGAGAATGGCGGTTCGCAAGTCTTCAGGCAAAGCATCGATGGCGTCCATGACCGTTTCGCGAATCTCTTCGGTGAGCAACAGCCCCTCGGGAGTGTCGGTTTCTTTCAGTCTCGCCTGCATGTCGTACTGTTCCGGGTCCTGCAAATCCAGATCGTAATCCAACGGTCGCCGTTTGGCGGCCACCAGAAAATTCTTGGCGGTGTTAATCGCGATACGATAGAGCCACGTGTAAAAGGCACTATCTCCACGAAATTTCGGCAGAGCACGGTACGCTTTAATGAAAGCTTCCTGAGTGATATCCATCGCTTCGGCCTGATCGCGCACATAGCGCATGACCAAGTTGACGATTTTGTGCTGATATTTCAGCACCAGGATATCAAACGCCTTCTTATCGCCCTGTTGTACCCGCTCTACCAGCAGCTGGTCGTTGGCGCGCTCACTCATGCTGTAACACCGGTGTTCGCAGCAACCCTACTGCCACAACGATAGACTCGTTGTCGCGGCAAAAGTTCGCGTTTGGTGACTGAAAAATGAGCGCGCATTCGATGTCCTGTTGAGTGCATTCGACGCCCGTTGAATCGGTGTCGTTCAAAGCACGAAGTGAGTCGTATTCAGCCGTCGCTGAACGTGTAAAAACCGTCTGAGACGAGCGTAAAACTGGCGCTGATCATATCGGTAAAAAACCAAGATTTCCAGGTGCTTGCCGTGCTCTTGTCGTAGCTTTATGGCGATGCAACCTGGCCCCTCAACACTACGACTAACGGTGTAGTCGCCACGGGCGTCACCGACCGAATTCCAGCTCCGCCTATTTTCGTACTTAACCGACCGATTATGTGTGCGTGCGACCGCCGCCTCAGAATCGTTGCGCTGGCGCCCCAGCGGCGTGCGCGCTCGCGCAAAAATCGGGCGCTCGGTCACCCTCAATCGCCCTTTTTCATCCAGAGCGATCTGCCCGCGCTGCTGACGCCGAAGCATCCGACGCGTCGCGCTTGCGCTTCGCGCCACCCAGATCACGCTCAAGGCAATCCCTTCCGGCGGCAAATCAAGAAACGGCAACACGGCGAGCACCAGGCCGTGAACGGCGACCAATAACGCCCTCGCGACCATCGGTACCGCGAGTGGATACGGCTTAGAGTCGACGCATGGCAGCCAAGACATGGGCGATGTCGGTGTCGTCGGCTGTGGTGTATTGATAAATGAGCGCGAGCAACTCAGGATCGGGCAGCGCGAGAAGATGTTGAAAGGCGCGACGCTGAGAGGGAGTGGCGTCTACATAATGCTTGAGAAGATACCCTTCTGTGACCTTGTCCAACTCACGCATACCGCGACGACACCGCCATTTGAGTCGGCCCATTTCCGCGTCTAGTCCCATGAGAATCTCTCCGTGCACCGACCGCTCGACGTTTTACTCGCGGCGAACCGGTTAGGCGCGCGCTACGAAGTCTGTGATCACATCAACCGACACACACTAATGACCGCGCGCACCAATGAGCTTTTTAGTTTCGGCGATGGCGCGTGCGGGGTTGAGTCCCTTTGGACACGTGTTGGTGCAATTCATGATGGTGTGGCACCGATAGATTCGGAACGGATCTTCCAGGTTGTCGAGCCGCTCGCCCGTGGCTTCATCACGCGTGTCCACAATCCAACGATAGGCTTGCAACAATATGGCCGGCCCAAGATACCGATCACTGTTCCACCAGTAGCTTGGACAGCTTGTTGAGCAACAGGCACACAAAATACACGCCGATGGCTCATCGATAAGCTGCTGATCTTCTTTGGCCTGAAATCGCTCACGATCTGGCGGCGCGGGCGTATCCGACTGAAGCCACGGCTTTATTGAGGCGTACTGGGCATAGAAGTGCGTCATATCCGGCACAAGATCTTTGACCACCCGCATGTGAGGCAACGGATAGATTTTAATGTCGCCCTTAATTTCATCCAAATCTTTGGTGCAGGCCAAGGTGTTAACACCATCAATATTCATGGCACACGACCCGCAGATGCCTTCTCGACAAGACCGCCTGAACGTGAGGGAGGAATCCACTTCGTTCTTAATTTTGATGAGTGCATCCAGCACCATCGGACCGCATCGATCGAGATCCAACTCGTACGAGTCAATACGCGGATTGTCGCCGCTGTCCGGATCGTAACGGTAGATGCGAAACGTGCGAACACGGCCTTGCGTAGATGCCTCAAAGGTCTTGCCTTTGGTCATTCGAGAGTTAATGGGCAGGCGAAATTCAGCCATCGGTAAACCTCGTTAAAACGGTCAGAGTGATGCAAACATCACCGTCAACCGCATTGTTGTATCGTACTGTTCTATCGACCAACTGGATCGAAACGCGAATCCGGCACGCGTGTCGCGCCGTCAACGTCGTCGACCTCGGCCGTCCTTTTCCTTAATACACGCGCGCCTTGGGTGGAATAGAATCGACTTCGTCGGTGTCGGTATCCATATGCACCGGGCGATATTCAAACCGTATGCCGCCGGACTCGTCAACCCACGAAAGCGTGTGTTTCATCCAATTTTCGTCATCGCGATCCGGGAAGTCCTCGCGCGCCTGGGCACCGCGACTCTCTTTCCGATTCGCTGCCGAGGCGACGGTCGCAACGGCTTGACCAAGCAAATTATCGAGCTCGAGGGTTTCAATCAGGTCGGTATTCCAGATCAATGATCGATCAGCCACTTTGACATCGGCAAAGCGCTCATACACCCCCGCCATCTTGTCAACGCCTTCGTCGAGCGATTCCTGCGTGCGAAAAACGGCCGCATGGTTTTGCATGGTTTTTTGCATATCGAGCCGGATATCGGCGGTCGACGTCGCGCCGCTTGCATGGCGGAACTTATCGAGTCTGGCTAGCGCCACGTCACCGGCGTTGTCCGCCAAAGGTCGATGTCGTTGATTGGGCTTCACCGTTTCTTGGCAATGTCGCGCCGCAGCCCGACCAAAGACCACCAGGTCGAGCAGTGAGTTCGATCCGAGTCGATTCGCGCCGTGCACCGATACGCACGCCGCTTCGCCAACCGCCATCAGACCCGGCACCACGGTATCGGGATCGCCGTTGCGCGAAGTGACGACATCGCCGTTGTACAGCGTCGGCACGCCACCCATGTTGTAGTGAACAGTGGGAAGCACCGGAATCGGCGCCTTGGAGACATCAACGCCGGCAAAAATCTTGGCGGTTTCGGCAATCCCGGGCAGGCGTTCATGAATCACTTCAGGGCCAAGGTGTTCGAGGTGAAGATAAATATGATCCTGCTCTTCACCCACGCCGCGACCCTCGCGGATTTCCATGGTCATGGAACGACTCACGACATCGCGCGAAGCCAAGTCTTTCGCGTTTGGCGCATAACGCTCCATGAAGCGCTCGTTCTCAGAATTCTTCAGTATGCCGCCTTCGCCGCGCACGCCCTCAGTAATGAGGCACCCTGCCCCGTAGATACCAGTTGGGTGAAACTGCACAAATTCCATGTCTTGAAGCGGCAATCCTGCCCGCATCACCATGGCATTACCGTCGCCAGTACACGTGTGTGCCGATGTGCACGAAAAATACGCCCGACCGTAGCCGCCTGTGGCCAATATGACCTTGTGTGCTCGATAGCGGTGCAACGTGCCATCGGCCATGTTGAGCGCGACGACGCCGCGGCATTCACCGTTTTCCATGATCAGATCGATGGCGAAAAACTCAATGTGAAACTCTGCGTTGTTTTTAAGGCTCTGCTGGTAGAGCGTGTGAAGCATCGCGTGCCCGGTGCGGTCGGCCGCGGCGCAGGTGCGCTCCGCCGTGCCTTCACCAAAATGCGTCGTCATGCCGCCAAAGGGGCGCTGGTAAATGCGGCCTTCTTCGGTGCGGGAAAACGGCACGCCGTAATGCTCAAGTTCGATCACGGCTGACGGTGCCTCACGACACATGTAGGCGATCGCGTCCTGATCGCCTAGCCAGTCCGACCCCTTAACGGTGTCGTACATGTGCCAACGCCAGTTGTCTTCGCCCATGTTGCCCAACGCGGCGCTAATGCCACCTTGCGCCGCGACCGTGTGGCTGCGTGTGGGGAACACTTTGGTGATGCATACCGTGCTCAGACCGGCTTCGGCCAGACCGAGCGTGGCGCGTAGCCCGGCACCACCCGCCCCCACGACAACGACGTCGTAGGTATGATCGACAAATTCGTAACTGCTGCTCATGTGTTAAGCCCCAAATGCAATCTTGAGAACAGAGAAGACACCGATCACTGCGATAATGAGGTGAAGAAATTTCTGTACCATTAGGCTGCCCACGCGCGAGGCGCCCTCTGCCGCGTAGTCTTCCAGCACCACTTGCACGCCGAGCTGCGAGTGATACAACACGACCAGCAGTGTGGCGACAAGCATCATGGCGTTGAACGGTTCCTGCACCCACACAACCAGACTACCGTAGTCCGTGGCGCCACGGTGGACCAGCCTCGCCAGCGACAAAATGAGCCACGCGCCCAGCGGCAGCAGCGCCACCGCACTCATGCGCTGACTCCACCAGTGACCGCTTCCCGACTTTGCGGAGCCAAGGCCCTTAACGCGGCCTAGCGGTGTCTTGCGCGTCATGATGCGCTACCGAGAATCGCGTAGGCAAACACGCTGGAAGACAGCACAAGTGAGGCGATCACGACCATCCAACCACTGCGGTAGGTCGACTCGATCGTGAGGCCTTTGCCCATGTCCCAAAACAAATGACGTACGCCATTGCATAGGTGATAAAAAAAACTGAATACGCCACCAAACATAACGAGCTGAATGAACGGGTGTCCGGTCAGCGCCTGCGCCTTGGCAAACGTCTCGGGACCGGAGGACAGCGCGCTAATCCAAAGCACCAAGAGCAACACACTCAGACTCAGCACAATGCCGGTACCACGGTGCATAATGGAAAGAACCGACGTGATTTGCGGCCGGTAAATGGTCAAGTGCGGCGAGAGCGGTCGATTATCGTTCATCGCTGCGCTCCAGGACATGGCCGGCGCCCGCTCTCAGGGCACAGATAAGTTCGTGTACAGATGATGATCATGTTGAATTGCCGATAGTGCGACTAAAAGTCTATGCAGCGGCCGCCTTTTTCCCAATCGCCATACCGCACCGGATCAGGGCCATCACGGCCGCCGATTTCCTTCGGTCGTTCATTCGCCGATGACTCATCGGTCGCGTGGTCAGACGCGGCCGCGGCTCGGTCGATATCCTCAGGTGGACGCGTGGAAGAATCCGTCTCCGAACCCGCCGTTTCCGGCGTGGTTTGAGCCGTCTGGCGAGTGTCAGCGTCCGCCGGACGTTCGGGGTCGGTTCTTCGGGGTGTGTCAGACATCTGGACTGGGTTCCGCCGTTGATCCAATACCTGTATTTTGACGACTTACCCGCCGATTAGCAATTGCTTAAGCGCCTTGTTTGTGTAAATTTACATCGTTTATCGTCCCGCTGAGAACTTCGTCACACCATGCACTTTCCGCCATTCCCTGACGACACCGATTCGCTCCTCTACACACAGGCCAAGAGCTTTGGCGTCCAAGAAGCGTTGGACCGTTCGGCAAGCGAGCCAATGGGTTACGCGGCACTGGGTGTCAAAGGGGAGGACGCGAGCGCGTTTCTTCACGGACAATTCACAGCGGACATCGCGTCACTCGCCGTCGGCGACTGCGCGACAAGTGCGCTGTGCAATCCCAAAGGTCGCGTTATTGCGCAAATGGATGTGGCGCGAACCGACGATACAGCGTTCGCTTTGGTCATGCCGCAGACCCTCGTACAGACCGTGACGGACACGCTCTCGCGTTATATTTTGCGCTCAAAAGTCACGCTTGGGGCATGGTCAGACCATCCCGTGGTCCTGTTGCGCGCCACCTCCGACGCCCTGGCCATCGGTACCTGCACAGCCAACTCGACGACATTGCGACTGCGACCCCGGTGGCTTATTGGCGACCTCGACAACGTGGAACTGGTGACGGTCGATCCCGATCGTTTGACCGTGGATGACACCGATCACCCGATCGCACTGGCGCATGTGCTCGCCGCCATCGCACCGCCAACCACACACACCGCGCTCGAACACATCCCGCAGATGCTCAACATTGATGCCTTCGATGGAGTGAGTGTGACCAAGGGGTGTTACACCGGACAGGAGATCATCGCGCGCGTTCATCATCGCGGCAGCGTGAAACGTCGGCTGCGCCGATTCTGGGTAGAGACAACGGCCACCGTGGCGCCTGGCGACCCAGTATTCACTCAGGACGGTAGCCAAGCCGGTCTGGTCGTCGAGTCCGCCGCGATTACCGACCAGCGAGTTGGCCTTTTGGCCGTGGTAAAAGAATCAGCGTTTGCGCCCGACGCGACGCTCACATGCCACGATCAGGGACTTGCTCACTGGCCACTGCCCTACACGATCTAACGCAAAGCGTTCAGCACCCCACAACCGAAAACGGGAACGGGCGGTAACAGTCAGCCTCTGCTAGCCAAAATCTTCGGGGCGCATGTGTGGAAACAGCAGCACGTCGCGTATCGATGCCGCATCGGCGAACAGCATTACCGTGCGATCAATACCAACACCCAGCCCCGCGGTGGGCGGCATGCCATATTCCAGCGCGCGAATATAGTCATGATCGTAGGGCATGGCTTCATCATCACCCGCCTCTTTGCTGCGCATTTGCTCAGCGAAACGCTCAGCCTGATCCTCTGAGTCATTGAGTTCAGAGAAGCCGTTCGCCAATTCGCGACCGGTGACGAAGAACTCGAAGCGGTCAGTGACAAATGGATCCGCGTCATTGCGACGTGATAGCGGCGACACTTCGGTCGGATACTGCGTGATAAACGTTGGCGCGATGAGTTTCTCTTCCGCTGTTTTTTCAAAAATTTCAATCTGCAGCTTACCCGCACCGTAATGAGGCTCAACGTGAATACCAAGGCGCTCGCACACCGACGCCAGGTAGTCACGATCGCGTAGTTTAGAATCATCCAGATCGGCGTTGTAGTGCCGTATCGCTTCCTCCACAGACAGGCGCGCAAAGGTGGGCTCAAAGTCGATCGTTTCGCCTTGGTACGTGATCTGGCGAGTGTTGCACAGCGTGTCGGCCAGACTGCGAAACAGCGTCTCGATCAAATTCATCAAATCGTTGAAATCCGCGTAGGCCCAATACAACTCCATCATTGTAAATTCGGGGTTGTGTCGGGTAGACAAGCCTTCATTGCGAAAATTGCGATTGATTTCATACACACGCTCGATGCCACCAACAACCAGACGCTTTAAAAACAGCTCCGGGGCCACACGCAAAAACAATGGCATATCAAGCGCGTTGTGGTGGGTGATGAATGGCTTAGCGGCGGCACCACCGGCGATGCTGTGCATCATGGGCGTTTCCACTTCCAAGAATCCCAGCGACTCCAAAAACGCGCGGGTATGGGTAATGAGTCGACTACGTAGCATAAATACGGCGCGACTGTCGTCGTTCATAATGAGGTCAACATAGCGCTGACGATAGCGCAGCTCCGTATCACTCATGCCGTGGTATTTTTCAGGCAAGGGTCGCAATGACTTGGTTAGCAGCCGCAGCTCGGTGACGTTAACCGTCAGTTCGCCAGTGCGCGTTTTGAACAACGATCCCGATGCGCCAACAATATCGCCGACATCCCAATGCTTAAACGCCTCATAGACTTCGTCCGAGACGCGTTTGGGATTAGCAAAAATCTGGATGCGGCCGCTGCCATCTTGAATCTCGGCAAAACTGCTTTTTCCCATGATGCGTTTGGCCATCATCCGACCGGCTATGTGGACCGTGACATCCAGTTCTTCAAGCGCTTCTCGATCATGCTCGTCATAGGTGGCATGAAGCTGACGCGCCACCGCATCGCGTCGAAAATCATTGGGATACGCAATGCCGGTTTCCTGCAGGGCATGCAGTTTGCTACGTCGTTCAGCGATGAGACGGTTCTCTTCTTGTGCACTCATGGAGGGTTAGCTATCCATTTAGGGTTGAATTCGAAGTATCGTTTTACACGATAGTTTTAGCACGTGCGCTCTGTAACCTTAAGGGTTTCACAGGCCATGCTTGAGGCTGGCTTCAATAAAACGATCGAGATCGCCATCGAGGACCGCCTGTGTATTGCCGGTTTCAACGCCGGTACGCAAGTCTTTGATGCGTGACTGGTCCAACACATAGGACCGAATCTGGCTGCCCCAGCCGATGTCAGATTTCGCGTCTTCGACTTGTTGAGCCTGCGAATTTCGTGCCTGTACCTCGCGCTCATAAAGCTTTGCCTTCAGCTGTTTCATGGCCGTGGCTTTGTTCTTATGTTGAGAGCGATCATTCTGACACTGAACGACGATGCCACTAGGCTCGTGCGTGATGCGCACCGCCGATTCAGTCCGATTCACGTGCTGCCCGCCTGCACCACTGGCACGATACACGTCGATGCGCAGATCGGCCGGATTGATATCAATATCGATGTCATCGTCGACTTCCGGCGAAACAAATACCGCCGCGAAGGACGTATGCCGACGGTTACCTGAATCGAACGGCGATTTTCGAACCAAGCGGTGCACGCCGGTTTCTGTGCGCAACCAGCCAAACGCGTATTCACCGCTCACGCGAATGGTGGCGCTCTTTATACCGGCCACTTCGCCGGCCGACACCTCGATGAGCTCCGTGTCGAACTCGCGCTGCTCACCCCAACGAAGGTACATGCGCAGCAACATCTCGGCCCAATCTTGCGCCTCTGTACCGCCCGAGCCGCTCTGAATATCGACAAAGGCGGCGCTCGCATCCATCTCACCAGAAAACATGCGCTGGAATTCGAGCTTTTCCAGTTGTGTCTGCAGCGTATCGCAGTCGGATTCGATCTCGCTGACCGTATCCGCGTCGTTTTCGTCTGCTGCCAACTCCAGTAATTCCCCCGCATCACCAAGCCGACTGGTCAGCAAAACGACCGTTTCGACCACATTGGCCAGACGCGCGCGCTCTTTGCCCAGTTCTTGCGCTCGCTCGGGATCATTCCAGATTTCAGGCGACTCGAGTTCGCGTTCGACTTCGGTCAGGCGCTCTTGCTTGATATCGACGTCAAAGATACCCCCTCAGCGCCTGCGTGCGCTCGCTGAGTTCTTTTATGCGGGTTTTGAGTGCGTTGGTTTCGAGGCTCATGATGCATCTCGGCGACGGTCTAGTCGTTGATCTCTACGTACAAAGCGCGCAATGTTACCATGCGGTATCGTCACAGGATACGAATGCTCATGCCCTTCACACTCGGCCGCCCGGCTCTTCGCGTTTTCGCCCGTTTGGGCACACTTGTTTTACTCGTCTTCGCGGTGCCAACGTGGGCGGATCACGATGCGGACGGCGTCAAGAATCGTCATGATCAGTGCCCCCACTCTAATGCTGGGGCGCAGGTTGACGCGCGCGGGTGTGAATTTGACGGAGACCGAGACGGCGTCGTGGATTTCAACGATCAATGCGCGCAAAGCACGCTCGGCGTAGCGGTGAACATCGATGGGTGCGCCCACGACAGCGACGGCGATGGAGTGGTCGACTTTCGCGACGCCTGTCCCAACAGCCGCGAAGGCGTTCATGCCGATGCCACCGGCTGCCCGCTCGGTGACGAATTACGTCTGCCGGGACTGCAATTTGCGAAAGGCTCGTCCACACTCAATCGGCGTGCGCGAGGGGTCCTAGATCGCGCGGCGAACACACTGGACAAATACCCGGAGCTGCTTATCGAGGTGGCAGGTTACACCGATAGCCGAGGCGACGCGGGGCGAAATCGAACGCTGAGCCAACAGCGCGCGGACTCAGTGCGACGCTATTTGGAGACCATCGGCATCGCGCGCACTCGGCTGAGCTCCCGAGGTTACGGCGAGGAGGAACCCATCGCCTCCAACGACTCAGCTGCCGGGCGCGCCATCAACCGCCGCGTGGTGCTCAAGCTTCGCTCCCCCTAAACACCGCATGGGGCGCAACCAACCGCCATCCAGTCAGCCTCACACTGGGGCGCACCCCGTTAAGCCGGCATCAGACGCTCGGCGTGGCGCACGACCAGCTGCATCGCCGACCCACCCCGCCACGTGTCGGGTTCTAGCTCATACACACAACGAATGCGCTCGCCCATCGCGATGGGCCACGTCGCCGTGCGCTCCGGCAGTGCGTTAAACCAGATGCCGCGTAATGACGTCGATCCGACACGAAGGTTGAGGGACAAATGCAGCGGCTCGGCACCTACCGCTTTTAGGCCCGTCAATTGAAACTCGCCATCGAATACGGGCTTTTCGAAACCCCGACCGAATGGTGCGAGTGCCTGAAGAGCCTGCCACGTGTCCAATGACAGCATCATCTCGTCGAGCTCGCCATCGGTCTGCACGACGGGACGCAGTTGAGTCTGCCCCAACTGCTCTTTGACCGCGTCAGCAAACACCCGCCGAAACGACGGTAACTCGGTCGCCTCGAGTGTGATGCCCGCAGCGGCGGGGTGTCCACCGAACCGCAATAGCAACCCCGGGCTTTGCGCATCAACCCATTTGAGCGCGGCGCTCACATTGACCTCGGGAATGGAACGCAATGAACCGCTAACCAAGCCTGGCTCATTGCTCGGGCTGCACACCGCGGTGACACGACCAAATCGTTCGAGCAGGCGCGACGCCACAATGCCCTGCACGCCGGGGTGAAACGCCTCATCAAACACCACTACTGTTTGATCGCTCTCCTGTAATTGGGTGTTCACGCGCTCGCGGGCAACCGCCACCATGTTTTTCTCCGTCGCGCGGCGCTGCTGGTTGTTGTCATCGAGTGTTTTTAGCCACTTTCGCGCCTCGATAAGTGTGCCAGCAGCGAGAAAGTGCCAGGCTGCAAAGGGGTCGTCCATACGCCCTCTCGCATTGATGCGGGGACCAATCTGAAAACCCAAATCGTCGACACGAAACGGTTGTTCGTGACGATCAAGCAGCTCAACGAGTGCCTGCCAGCAAGGACGTGCCCGTTGATTCAACACCGCTAAACCCGCCGAGACCAGCGCACGGTTATTGTGACTGAACAAACTCACCGCATCGGCTACGGTACCCAAACCCACCAAATCCAGATGCCGCATGAGTTTCGGCACATCGGAGGCTAGGTGGTGACGATCAATGAGTACCTGACGCAACACCGACATTAATAACCAAGCGACCGTGCATCCGGCAATGGCGACATCGGGGTAGTCGCTGTCTTCGCGCGCCGGACTTACCGTCGCGTACGCGGATTTGGGCACGCCACCGGCTGGTATACCATGGTGATCGGTCACGATGACATCGATGCCGACCTGGTGAAGACGAGCAATACGCGCTTCATCGGCGCTGCCGCAGTCAGCGGTGATGACGACATCGGGCAGTACCGCGAGCACGCGCTCACAGACCGCGTCGCTCAAGCCATAACCTTCGGTGAGACGATGCCCAATAAAGCCACTTACCCGTTCTTCGGGCACACCGAAGTCCTGCACAAGCGCCTCACGAATCAGTGTGTGCGACGTGATGCCATCCACGTCGTAATCGGTGACCACACCGATTTTTTCGCCGCGCATGATCGCGTCGGCGAGCCGCTCACCGGCACGCGACATGTCGGGCAACAATAGCGGCTGATCAAGGTGTCGAAGTGATGGCGCCATGAGCGCCGAGAAATCGGCGTCGGCATTGCTGACACGCGCCGCAATAATACGCGCAATGAACTCGTCATAACCGGCCGCCATAGCCGCGTCACGCGTAGGCGCGCACTGAGCGCGTTGTTTAATTGTCGGTATCATGACGTCTCCGAGCGTTCACATCCCGTGCTGCGCCTCTATCCACTGCACGAATACAGCCAGTCGCGTTGACCACATGCCGCTCACCCAAACCGGAACAGGTGCTGACCGTAACGCACGCAGTGACTATTCACTTGCCCTGTATGGCGAAAAAAAGGTAGCGTAAGCGGCGTGTACCGTGCGGTTGCAAAACTCACTATGCAATTTATCAAAGACACTACCAACAATGTACATTTGATCACCGGCCTCGATGACGGTGCGATTCGCGTCGATGAAGCCACCATTACCGGCAGCCTGATTCTGAGCGCCGACGCCATGACCCCATGGCCCGTCAACAACGTCGGGGACATCAACAGCGATCTTTGGCAAGTGGCGCTCGACGCTCGGCCCGAGATTATTCTGCTGGGCACCGGCACGGAGCTGGTTTTTCCTCAACCCTCACAGCTTGAATCACTGTATGCTCGCCAAATCGGTGTGGAAGTCATGAATACGGAGGCCGCGTGCCGCACGTACAACCTGCTCGTTCATGAGCATCGTAAAGTCGTCGCGGCGCTCATTCTGTCGTAACCGCGTATCGGGTCGATCTTCAGGGCTTAGGCGAAAGATAGTCGAGCGGCTTAACCGGTTTGCCGTCACGACGAATTTCAAAATGCAGCATCGGCATTTTGTTTGGTCCAACCCCCATCGTGGCAACGCGCTGCCCGCCTTTTACCTGTTCACCCTCTTTGACGAGCAACGCATGGTTGTAACCATACGCACTAAGAAAACGCTCGTTGTGCTTAATGATGATCAACTTGCCATAACCGGTCAGACCCGTACCGCTATACACCACCTTACCGTCTGCGGTCGCAAAAATAGGCGACCCGAGGCGGTTGCTCACGTTGATGCCATCGCCAACACCCGCATGGTTACGATTGGGTACGAGCTGGCCTTCGGCGGGCCAAAACCACCTCGTTGGCGCCGGTTTGGTCGGTACCGTTGTGCTCGCCGTAGCGGGGGCAGAACGTCCCCAGTCGTCGGGACGCGTTATGCGCAGTCGCTGCCCGGGCCAGATTTTATCGGGATTGGTCAAGCGGTTCCAAGCGGCGAGATCTCGCACACTGAGCTCGTAACGCAGCGCGATTACCGCGAGCGTTTCGCCGGTTTGTACGATATGGGTGTCGGGGTCCCAGCGCAAGGGATTGGCCACGCAGCCTGAAATCACCATCAGAGTGACGACGATCATCAACCGCGTTGGAAATGCCGGTGGGCCGTTCGTCGGATCGGGCTGCGTCATTCCCCGGTAAACACCCATCGCCCAGCCATAGACATGCGGCTTAATGTTTGAGCACCACTACAAGAATGACGATCGCCACAATCGCCAATACACCAAGCAAATCGATGTGCTTGCGAATCTGCGCCTCGAACGGCGCGCCGCCTACTCGAACCAAACCGGCGACCAAGAAAAAGCGTGCACCGCGTCCTACAAACGACGCCGCTACAAACACCGGGAACAGCATGCCCGTTGCGCCCGCAGCGATCGTGAATACTTTATAGGGGATGGGCGAGAAACCGGCAATAAAAACGGCCCAGAAACCGTATTCGGCAAACCACTCGCGCGCTCGATTAAGGCCATCGAGGTAACCCCACTTTTCGAGCAACGGCGTAATCTGATCGATCCCAAACACACCGATAAAATACCCCAATATGCCACCCAGAACGCTCGCAAGCGTGGTAATCAGTGCGAAGCGAAACCACCGATCCGGTTTGGCCAGCGTCATGGGAGCGAGCATGACATCGGGTGGAATCGGAAAGAACGACGATTCAGAAAAACTGACCGCACCCAGATACCAAGGCGCTTTCGGATGCTGAGACCAAATCAGTACCTTGTCATAAATCCAAGCAAACGGAGAGGTCATTGCAGTCCTTCCAACAACGGCACAAAGCGCACGTTTTCGAGTACCTCTCGTTCAAAAGTGTCGCCTTTGCGCGTCAACAGCACTAGCTCTTGATCACGACTGGGGCCGACGGGAATCACCATTCTCCCCCCTTGCGCGAGCTGCCCAAGAAGCGCCTGCGGAATCTCTTGTGGTGCCGCAGCGACCAGGATGCCATCAAAAGGCTGGAATCGGGGCAGACCTTCCCATCCGTCGCCGTGACTCAAGCGTACGTTGCGAATACCCATTTCGCGTAACAACATACGGGCACGATCCGCCAACGGCTTAATCCGTTCGATGCTGTAAATCATATTCACGAGCGGCGCGAGAACGGCGGTTTGATAACCGCAACCGGTGCCCACCTCGAGCACTTTATTAAGCGGCCCGTCGCGCAGCAGCGCTTCGGTCATACTGGCCACCACATAGGGCTGCGAAATGGTCCGGCGGTGCTGGATCGAATCCGCAACGTGCCTCGCCATTTGTTCGTCGACGAAGCGCTCGCGACACGCGCTTATGAAGACACGGCGCTGCCGATAGGGCATGGCCAGAC
>JBCCHD010000058.1 GCA_039028935.1 Pseudomonadota bacterium
ATGTGGAGGGCTATCCACCGGGATGTTTTGCGATATTGAGTAAAATGCACCACGCCGCGATTGACGGCGCGTCTGGCATTGAGATCGCTTCGGTGATTCATGATCTTGACCCATCACCGGCGTCATTGCCCAAAATGCGTCCGATCGAAACCGAACGCATGCCGTCTAATTTAGAGTTACTGTGGCGCGCTCAGATCAACACCATCAAAACACCGCTGCGCGTTGTATCGGTGGCGCGCAATACCTTGCCAGGCATCGCTAAATTCGCAGCCGGTATGGCGGCGGGTCGGATCAACCGTGTGTCCGATTTACCGCGCACGCGTTTTAATACCAACGTGACGCCGCATCGAGTGTTCGATTCAGTGTTGTTTAAGCTCGACGACATTAAGGCGGTTAAACGGGCGATTGACGGCACCACGGTAAATGACGTGGCGCTGGCGATTTGTGGTGGCGGTTTGCGCAAGTATCTGGAGGCCAAAAACGAATTACCGAAGCGTTCACTGGCGGCAATGGCTCCGATAAACGTGCGCACTCGCGACAAGCTCGGCACGGCGGGGAACCAAGTGTCGCAAATGACGGTGAGAGTGTGCAGTCATATCGAGGACCCCATTGAGCGATTGAAAGCCGTGAGTGAGGGAACGCGCCATGCCAAAGAGCTAACCAATGCAATTGGTGCCAAGAGTATGACCGACTACGCGCAGTTCATTCCCTCAACGTTAACCGCCTCGGCGGCACGCCTAGCGAGTCGGGCCGGCTTGGTTAACCGCATCAAACCCCTCTATAACTGTGTGATCACCAATGTGCCGGGCCCACAGGTGCCGCTGTATTTCACAGGGGCGCGTATGATTAGCTCGTTTGGCATGGGGCCGCCGATCGATGGTACGGGGTTGTTCCACGCCATCGGCAGTTATTGCGGTACGTTTAATATCGCGGTGTGCTGCTGCCGTGAAATGATGCCTGATCCGGCTTTTTACGCCGAATGTTTGCAAGCGTCGTTTGATGAACTCTACGCCGCGACACGCGATCTAGCGCCGGATGAAAAAAAGGCGGTTGCCTCTAAGCGTAAGAAGCGGGCCGCAGTCAAAAAACGCGCGAAGAAGAAAACGGCGCCAACGTCGGTAAGCACAAAGCGCGCGTCGACAACACGAACACGTGCGGCAAGTGAAGCGAATACGCCAGCGGCGCCGGCATCGAGTAAACGTGCGAGTGCCTCCGCCACGACCCGCACTCGAAAGAAGCCGGTCATCAAAAAGCGGGCGAAAAAAAGAACTCAGGCTCAATCCGATCGCAACGACTAATTGAGTTACCGAGAGTTAGGTCTATGAACGAATACCGCACGCATCGCCGACTGGGAGCGCTATGGCGCCGGTGATTGAGACACTACCGCTGCCGCCCGAGCAGTATTTGACCGCCAATGGCCTGCGCTTGGCGTATGAGGAGTTTGGCGCATCGAACGCCGAGCCGATTCTATTGATCATGGGTCTTGGTACGCAGATGATCGCGTGGCCAGATGAATTTTGCCAAGGTCTTGCTGACCTGGGTTATCGGGTGATTCGATTCGATAATCGCGATATTGGTCTGTCCGACAAAATTGAGGTTGCGGATCCGATTTCCATTGTGTCGTTGGCGCTGCGTGCGCGCCTCGGTTTGTCGGTCAAAGTGCCCTACACACTGCACGACATGGCCCAGGACAGCGTCGGCGTATTGGAGGCGTTACACCTTGACTCGGCTCATATCGTGGGCGCGTCGATGGGCGGCATGATCGGGCAGATCATCGCGGCCCGGCACAGTGACCGAGTGCGTACGCTCACTTCGATCATGTCGACTTCCGGCAATCCTCGCTTACCCGGAGCGCGGTGGCGCGCCACCCGTCAGCTCTTATCCAGACCCAAAAACGCCAGTGAGGAGCAGCTGCTGACTCATGCATTGCGCACGTGGTCGATCATCGGCAGCCCAGACTTTCGGCCCTCCGAACACGACCTGCGCCAGCGATTACTGCGCTCGATGCGTCGCTCAATGTATGCGCCCGGATACCGCCATCAGCTCGCCGCGATTATCGAAAATGGCGATCGGCGGGCGTTACTGAGTGAAATCCAAGCGGCAACGCTCGTGTTGCACGGTCGCGAAGACGTGTTGATTCCGGTTGAGGGCGGCATTGACACGGCCAATTGCATCGCGCAAGCAGAGCTGACGATTTACGAAGGCATGGGGCACGATTTGCCGCGCGAGTTGGTGCCACGGTTTATTCGGCGCATCGACACACATATCCGCTCAAACTAAAACGCACTCGCCAAATCAGCGAAGTGGCTGGCTCGGACCCTACCGATGATGGCGCGTAAACCGCCAGTAGCCGCATTTGATTGCCCGACAGCGCAAAAATCCGACGACGATTTTGCCGCTTGAGAGGCCAGCAATGGCAGGATTCGCGCATCCTTGATTCCCTGCGGTGTATACTCCTTGCTCTTATTATTGGCGTCACACAACGTGGCGGGTTACTGGGGACGAGATCACTGTGAGTAACGAGAAGAAATACGACATCGTAGTGTACGGGGCAACGAGTTTTGTTGGTCAGATATTGGCCAAATATATGCACGAGCAATTTGGCGACACAGCGTTAACGTACGCACTAGCAGGCCGATCACTCAGCAAGCTGGAGTCAGTGAAGGCCGAGCTTGGCACGCCGGATCGCGACGTGATTGTGGCCGATGCAGCCGATGAAGATGCGCTCACGGCCATGTGCGAAAACGCTCGCGTTGTGATTTCGACGGTGGGCCCGTACGCACTATACGGCGAACCACTGGTGAAGATTTGTGCGCAAACGGGCACCGACTATTGCGATCTGACCGGTGAAACACAATTTATCAAGCGCATGCAGGATCGCTACGCCGATTTAGCGGCTCAATCGGGCGCGCGCATTGTGCATTGCTGTGGGTTTGATTCGATTCCCTCTGATCTGGGCGTGCATTTTCTGCAAAACCGCGCAGTCGAACAATTTGGCAAAACCTGTCCCGATGTAAAAATGCGTGTGGCCGTTATGAAGGGGGCAGCGTCCGGCGGTACGATCGCGAGCATGGTCAATATTTTTAAGGAAATTAAGAAGGATAAGACTGTGCGCAAGGTGCTGGTCGATCCGTATGCGTTGTGTCCCCAGGGTCATGGTTTTACGGCTCGGCAGCACAACACCAAAATGGAATACGACGACGATGTCGAGAGTTGGTTAGCGCCGTTTGTCATGGCGGGTATCAACACGCGCATCGTTCATCGCTCAAATGCCCTGAGCGCTAAACGCTACGGCGATCAATTCTTATACGAAGAAGCCATGATGACCGGTAGCGGCAAGGCTGGGAAAAGCCGAGCGCGAAAAATGTTGTGGGGCTTGGGTGCGTTCATGGCGGGTGCATCGATGGGGCCGATACGCTGGATGTTAGAGCGTTTTATTTTGCCTAAGCCGGGCAGTGGACCGACCCCCGAGCAGCAGGTGAAGGGCAAATATGTACTGCTGTTTCGAGGCACAACCGAAGACGGCGACACGATAAAGACGCGTGTGACCGGTGACCAGGATCCGGGATACGGCTCAACCGCAAAAATGCTGGGACAGGCGGCCGCGTGCCTCGCTCAAGATGTGGCGACGGACACGCCGGGCGGCTTTTGGACCCCGGCAACACTGCTGGGCGACAAATTAATCGATCGCCTTGAATCGCACTCAGGCGTGACGTTTAAAGTCGACTGAACAGGCGAACTAACAGAGCGGGCGCCTAAGGTGCGCCCGCGCGTTACGCAGTGTATTTTGGTTAGGCTTGATAAGCCCAGTGCGGCGTGACATCACTCAAGCCAGCCATTCGCTTGACGACGCGCATCACCTGGCAGCTATAGCCAAATTCATTGTCGTACCACACATATAAGATTGCGCGATTATCCGAGACGATCGTGGCCTGCGCATCGACCACACAGGCTGCGCGCGATCCAACCAGGTCGGTCGACACGATTTCCTTAGACTGCGTGTAGTCGATCTGATGTTGCAGTTCGGAGAACAGCGACTGTTTGCGCAGGAAGTCATTCAAGTTTTCGCGATCGGTGTCTTTGTCGAGCGTGAGTGTAAGAATGGCGAGCGACACATTGGGCGTGGGCACGCGAATGGCGTTGCCCGTGAGTTTGCCGCCGAGTTCTGGATAGGCCTTAGCCACCGCGCTGGCGGCGCCGGTGCTCGTAATAACCATGTTGAGCGCTGCGCTTCGGCCTCGACGATCAGCTTTGTGATAGTTGTCAATAAGGTTCTGGTCATTTGTAAACGAATGAACCGATTCAACGTGGCCGTTCACAATGCCGAACTCTTCGTTTAGTGCTTTGAGCACCGGCGTAATAGCGTTGGTTGTGCAACTCGCCGCGGATAAGATGCTGTCGGACGCGTCGATTTGCGCATGGTTGACGCCGTAAACAATATTCTTGATGTCGCCTTTGCCCGGTGCCGTCAGGACGACTTTCTTCACCCCATTGGCCTTAAGATGCAGCCCAAGACCGTCGGGGTCCCGCCACTTACCGGTGTTATCGATCACAATGGCATTGGTGATCCCGTACTGTGTGTAGTCGATTTCGTCGGGGCTATTGGCGTAAATCATTTGAATGAACGCGCCGTTGGCTTTGATCGCATTACGCTCGTTATTCACAGTAATGCTGCCGTTGAACGGGCCGTGGATTGAATCACGACGCAAGAGACTCGCGCGTTTCTCCAGATCACCGTCCTTGCCGCCGCGCGTGACAATGGCCCGAAGTCGCAGCGAGTTGTTACGACCTTGGCGTTCGATGAGCAGTCGTGCCATCAGTCGACCGATGCGGCCAAACCCGTACAACACGATATCAACGGGTTCCCGTGTATCTGTTATGCCAACGATGTCTTTAAACACATCATCGAGATAGGCGTCAATCGCCGCGTCCGAGTCGTTTTCGTACTGGTAGTGATACGCGAGCTTGCCAAGATCGAGTTCGATAGGGGGCAGGGCTCGCTGGGCGATGGCCGCCAGTAGTGGATAGCTCTCGCGTAATCGCAGCTTTTGGCCCTTGTGTAGCCGCACGCTGCGGTGCGCCTTGATGATGTCAATCGCGCTGGCGCCAACGAGTGAGCGACCGAATACGGTGGTTTCCACCGACTGCTCACGGTACAGCTTGCCAACCAGTGGCTGCATGAGCTCGGCGTATTCCTGACGTTCCATCCAGCTATTGAGCAGTTGTTGTTCCAGTTCCTGATTCACGTTGGGGCCTCGTTTGTTTTTGAGTGTGCGGCTCGGATCGTTACGGTGGCCACTCTCGCTGCCACACGCTGTCATAATCGGCGCTCACTGCGGCGCGTGCCGACTTTGAGCGAGGCGTAGTGTAATGAAAAGCGCAAGCCTATCCAACCAACTGGCGCACGCATTCACACGTTTTTTTACCTTGTTGCGTTGATCTTGTGATGCCGGCCAAAATGGCAACGTTGTCATTTTCGGTATCGGGGTGCCGAAAGCCATTCAGGCGTGAGGCCCACGCGATTAGGCAAGAACCGTCTAATGATTGTCAGCGACTATCGATCGTGGTTGGTCCGCCCATTATGCGACGCATGCCGGTGGCAGCGCTGCGTCGAGTCGTCGCCTGATTCGTCCTCAATTTGGGAAAGGCCTGGTTCGATGGGGGTGACGGGTCATGACCGTTGGAACGGCGCGACAGACGAAGTGAATGTGCCTGAATTAAGCTAGAGTAACGTTTTTGTGGTCCGGTTCAGGCGTATGGAAAATCTCAGAAAGTTTTATATCGATGGCAAGTGGGTGACGCCGCATAGCGCGCAGTCGTTTGCGGTCACGAACCCGGCGACTGAGGAGATTATCGACACGATGATTCTGGGCGACCGGAAGGATGTTGACCGCGCGGTAGAGGCGGCGTTACGCGCGTTTTATTCGTTTAGTCAAACCACGAAAACGGATCGCCTCGACTTGCTTCAGGCGCTGTTGGTCGAGAGTCGCCGACGCATGGACGACATGGTTCAGGCGATGACCCTCGAAATGGGTGTACCGGTCACGTTCTCTCGAGAGATGCAGGCCGATGCGGCAATCGGTCATTTGGAGGGCTTTATCGAGGCCCACAAAGCGCAAGAGCTGCGTGAGGATCTGGGTAACGGCGATGTCATTGTGCGCGAACCCATCGGCGTTTGTGGTCTGATCACGCCTTGGAACTGGCCTATCAACCAGGTGGCGCTCAAGGTGATACCGGCGATTGCAACGGGCTGCAGCTGCATTTTAAAGCCGTCGGAATACACGCCGCTGTCGGCTGTCGTTTACGCTGAGATTATTGATGCGGCAGGCATTCCAGCGGGTGTATTTAACCTGGTCCAAGGCGATGGCCCCACCGTGGGTGCCGGGCTTGCGGCGCACCCCGATGTGCACATGATGTCGTTTACCGGATCGTCGCGTGCCGGCAAAGCCGTAATGAAAGCATCGGCCGATACGATAAAACGCGTCACGCTTGAGCTCGGTGGTAAATCTCCCGACCTGGTTTTTGCGGACTGTGATGTGCCGGTAAGAGTGCGCGATACGGTGCTGAATTGTTTTAGTAACACCGGTCAATCGTGTGATGCGCCGACACGCATGCTCGTGGAACGAAGCGTGTATGACCAAGCGGTAGCGATTGCGCGAGACACGGCGTTGTCTCAGCGTGTCGACGACCCGAATAAAGAAGGTGATCATCTGGGACCGTTATTTGATCAAATTCAGTACGACCGTGTTCAGCGGCTCATCCAGATTGGCCTTGATGAGGGCGCCAAACTCGTCGCAGGCGGCTTAGGACGACCGGATGGTTTCGATCGAGGCTGGTATGTTAAGCCGACTGTGTTCGCCGATGTGAACAACACCATGGAGATTGCCCAGGAGGAAATCTTCGGGCCAGTAATCGTCTTAATGCCGTTTGACTCCGAAGAGGAAGCGATCGAGATTGCCAACGACACGCCGTATGGGCTGGCTGCGTATATCGAATGCGGCGATCCAGCACGCGCCGAGCGAATTGCCGCTCGATTACGGGTTGGGGCCGTGCATATAAACGGCGCGGGCTACCAGTATGGATCACCGTTCGGTGGCTATCGTCAGTCTGGCAATGGTCGCGAAGGGGGAATGATGGGACTCGAGGACTATCAGGAGGTCAAGACGCTGCATATTGCGTAGCGGCGTAGTCCTATGGTTGCGTCCCGTGTGTGTGGATGTCACCCTCTTTTTCGCACTTTCGTGGAGTGAATATGACGCGAACCTACCCAACCCACTTTGGCGCACGGCCATGATGTCGTCGCATACCGACACACTCGCTGGCGTAGGTGGCGCTCTTCATTACCAAGACTGGCGACCCGATGGTGTCGTCCGCGCGGTGCTGGTGATCGTACATGGTGCGGCCGAGCATGGGGGGCGTTACGCGCCCCTTGCCGAACAGGCCGTGGCGCGCGGAATGGCGGTAGCGACAGTAGACCTGCCGGGACATGGTCAGTCCGACGGTGCCCGTTGCAGCGTCGCACATATGAATGTGTTTGTTGATGCTGTGCAACGTGCCGACGCAACGATTCGCCAACGCGTAAAAGACGCAATGGTGGACAGCGCCAGCGCAACACAACCGCCGTACTTCTTGCTCGGCCATAGTATGGGTGGACTGGTCGCGGCACTCCATTTGGAACAGTCGGAATCGATGTACGCAGGCGCGGTTTTTTCAGGTCCGGCATTGGCCCTTGAGCCGCCGCCGCCGCGCCTGCAGGTCGCCATTGTCAACCGATTGGCGAAGTGGCTGCCGACCCTGGGTGTGGTGCAGCTCGATGCGAATTTGGTTAGTCGCGATGAGCGTGTCGTGAAGCGGTATCGAGAGGATCCGCTTGTCTACGGCGGAAAGCTCACGGCGAGCCTTGTGGCGGCGATGTTTGCGGGCATGGCGCGTGCACAGGCTTCCTTGCCGATGCGTCGACTGCCGATCCTAGCGCTACATGGTGGGGCGGATGGGTTAGTGCCGCCCGCTGCTTCGGAGCTTCTCGTCGCTCGCGCAGGATCGGATGACATGACTCGGCGTGTGTACCCCGGGCTGTACCATGAGGTGTTCAACGAGCCCGAGGGCGCAACGATCATCGATGAGATGCTCGATTGGGTGGAAGCGCGTGCGTCAGGAAGCGCCACCTGAGACGGCGAGATACAAGAAATTGATGATCAATAGGATCGTGAACACATCAATAAGCCAGCCGTGATGACGATCGGTCATCTTGGTCAAGACGCGTTTGCCGAGCCAATTTCCCGGAACGGTAAACAGTCCAATGAGCACGCCCAGTATCAAACCATCGGTATCAATAAGCGCACCCGCGCTGAATACGGCGAGCTTCGCGGCGTTCATGACGAGCGTGATCACGGCCATCGTGCCGACAAAAGTCAGGCGATTCATGCCCGTACCCAACAAAAAGGGCGCCAGAAAGAAACCGGGTCCAATAACATTGCCTGCTAACATTCCCCAAATCGCGCTTGCACCGGCAAGGACTGGACGAGAGGTCTTGAGTTGGCGTGCGTTGGCCCAGCGTTTGACAGGCAATGAGCACGCCAAAAACAGGGCGAATACAAGCGCGATGGTAACCTCGCTGATACGCGTAAAGACCCAGGCCCCCAGGACGATGGTGGGCAATCCAAATAGCAGCACGAGCGTGGCCGTCGACCAATCGGTGGCGCGGCGGAACAATAAAACACGACTGCCGTGACTAAATAGCAGTGCACACGTCATCACCGGCACCGCGGCTTTAATTCCAATCGCATGCGCCAAAATCGCGGCCATCACCACGCCGCCGGCGAGTCCCACGCTCCCGTGGAGCACGCCCGTCAAAAACGCGGCGACGAATAGAACAATGAGTGTGAGCGTCGACAACTCTGCCATGGCGAGAGTATACCGTTGGCGACGCCTTGAAGCGTGTCGCTATGAGCCAGCACCATGCCGTCCGGGGTAAGGTGACGCGCTGTGTCCGTGGCGTGGTAGGCGTACACTGACGAACATGATCAACGGCAAGCGAAAGTAAACGGGCGTGGCAACACCGTCTTCCATCAAAGAAGTGGTCGAGAATGGTCTGTGCATCGGCTGCGGTCTGTGTGAAGCACTCAGCCACGGACGCGTGTCAATGCGCATGAGCGCGGTCGGAGGACTGCGCCCTCAACCGTTGGAAGCGTTTAGCGAGGTCGAAGAACAAACCGTGCTGGCGGCCTGTCCAGGAGCGGCCGTGGCGACGCGCGACGAACGCAGTGCTTATCACGATTCTGTCTGGGGCGGCTACGAATCGCTACTGACCGCCTGGGCTGTTGACCCGCTTGTTCGGTTCACCAGCGCAACGGGTGGCGTGCTAACTGCACTGGCACAACATCTTCTTGAGCAGGACGAGATTGCATTCGTGCTGCATGTGGGGGCGGATGCCGAGCGTCCGTTACGCAATCGCTGGGTTATGAGCGAGACAAAGGAGGATGTGATGGCGTTTAACGGTTCGCGATACGCGCCTGTTGCGCCGCTTGCCGGATTGGCGGTGGCGCTTGAGCGCGAAGAGCCCTTCGCGATCGTCGCCAAGCCCTGCGATCTGAACGCCGTGGCGGGGTTGGCGAAATACGATCAGCGTGTCGACGCGCTTTGCCGTTTTCGACTCGCGTTGGTATGCGGTGGGCAGTCTAGATTGAGTAAGACGCTGGACTTACTTGAGCGCTTTGATGTTCCTGCGGACGCGGTGAAAGAGGTGCGTTATCGCGGTAACGGCAATCCCGGTCCAACGCGGGTCACGACGCATGAAGGAATCGATCATTGCGTGAGCTATAACGACCTGTGGGCAGACGAATCAAGTTGGAACCTGGAGTCTCGATGCACGATTTGCCCGGACGCGTTGGGCGAAGCCGCCGACTGTGCTGCGCTCGACATATGGCCGGGAGGCGGTCCGACGGGGGAAGACGAAGGCTTTAATGGACTGGTCGTACGTTCATCCAGGGGTGCCAAGCTCCTGCAGTCGGCGTTCGACCACAAAGCGCTCGATCAAGGTGCGCCGTTGACCATCGACGAGCTTAATGACTGTCAGCCTCATCAGGTTCGAAAAAAGTACGCGTTGCGTGCGCGATTGCGCGCGCTGGAGGAAGCGGGTAAACCGGTGCCCGACACAACGGGCCTACGATTGACCGTTCTGAGCAAATACTTGAGTCCCGCGCAACGCGACGAAGTCAAGCAGGGCACTCGCGTGCGAATTCGGCGAGGACGGTTTACCGAGCGCGTCAAGAATGTTGATCCATAACGCCTGGCCTGGACCACCCCGATTTGCGCAGACGGGCCGACCCCGGCGGTCCAGCGAACGTCACATCGCCGATGAAATTGCGCGGAAACCGGGTCAAATTGCGCTCCTAAGCTGTTAAACATAATAAGCTTCTGGCGGGTTGGCTGGACGCTGGGTATAATGCTGCAACCGCACAAGGCCGTGCAATAATTCAAAAAACGAGGCGCGCCTATGCCAAAACAAACCCGACGTCAGCTCGATAAAGCCATGCACAATGCTCCCAGCTATGCCGCCTGGGTGCGAGCCGCCAAGGCGCATGATGAACGCTCGGGCAAAGCGCGCTGGCGGGAGAAAGTTAAGTCTCCGCTCTACGACTTCACGGCGATCCAGCGGCGACTGGAAGAACTTCGTGCGTTGCGCCAAAAGGGCGACCATCGCAATCTCCTCTACACCCTTAATCAGGGTATTCATGGCAACTTGGGCGGCATGGGCAGTAGCAAGCTGTATCGTCAGTCGCGATTTGGCACCAAGAACTTGGTGAATGATTACATCGATGAAGTGGTTGCTGCGCTTGAGCATATTGCGCAAACGCGCTCGCGCAGCATCACCTTTGCGGAGCGACTCGAGTTTTTTCGACGCGCAAACCACTGCTTTGGACAGTCCGCATTGATGTTGAGCGGTGGCGCAACGCTGTCGCATTTTCATGTTGGTGTGGCCAAAGCGCTCAGCGACGAATCGTTGCTGCCGTCGGTAATTTCAGGATCCAGCGGCGGCTCGCTTGTAGCAGCGGTGTTGGGGACGCATAGCGATGACGATTTGGACTATTTTTTCGAACCGTCGAACTTGGTGATGGAGGCCAAAACCGAGGCAGGCTGGATGCAGAACCTCCTGCCCTTCGTCGCGCCGCGAATGGATGTGCGCGACCTCGAGGAGGTGCTCGAGCGGGTGTTGCCCGATGTAACGTTTGCCGAGGCCTATGAGATCAGCGGACGCTACATTAATGTGTCGATCGCGCCATACGAACAGCATCAATCATCGCGGTTGATGAATGCCATCACCTCGCCAAACGTATATGTGCGCAAAGCCGTGATGGCGTCGTGCGCGATTCCAGGTGTGTTTCCAGCGGTAACCCTGGAAGCAAAAAGTGTGAAAACAGGAAAACGGCGCGCGTATTTGCCGCGGCGCAAATGGATTGACGGATCGATGAGTCAGGATATGCCAGTGAAGCGACTGTCGCGTTTATACGGCACAAACCACTACATCGCCAGTCAGGTGAATCCGCATGTATTGTGGTTTTTGCAGGACCCGAAAGGGCGCCAGAACTTGTGGACCACCGGATTCAATGCTGCTTTTCGAAGTTATCAAGAGTGGTTACGCGCGACTCAGCCTCTCACGCACAAACTGGTGCGTTCGTTTCCGCCCGTCGAGTATCTCTATCGCAGCTTTTACTCGGTGGCGACGCAGGAATACACCGGCGATATCACAATCACACCCCGCTCACGTTGGTTTAATCCGACGCGGTTGCTGACGCGATTGACGGAAAAAGAGCTGATGGCGCTGATCACCGAAGGCGAACAAGCGACCTATCCTAAAATTGAGATGGTGCGAAACTGCACGAAGATCAGTCGGGCACTAAAGCAGATACTGAATGATTATGAGCGTCGCGCACTGCGTGGTACTCACAAACAACAAGGCGCTAAGCTCGTTGCGGTGAAATAGTCCGCACGTCGTAATCCGCATCGTTCGTACCGACCCACGAAGATCCCCGCCCTTCGAATACGACGCCCAAGCCGTTCACGCCAACCGTCTCGTCCTCTATGACACGCTTACGGCGTGTTAATGACGACCGGATTGGCCACGGTGCGCACGCGCGTGTTGTCGATCACGGTGTCTTGGCAAAGTTGGCGCGCGACGACTTGTGGATCACGGAACACCTCGTCGAGCGTGTTGATCGGCCCAGCGGGCACGCCCTTGAGCGTCAGTAAATCAAGCCACACTTTCGCGGACTTAGTCACAAGCACATCGGTCATTCGGGCAGCCAGCTCGTCACGATGGATCACACGCGATGCGTTGTGGTCAAAGCGGCTGTCGTCTGCCCACGATGGTTGCTCAAGCACGTTGCATAATTGACTAAACTGAGCGTCGTTACCAACCGCGATGATGATGGGTTCCGATGCGGTGCTAAACACTTGGTATGGCGCAATGTTGGGATGCGTGTTGCCAATGCGCCCAGGCACGTCACCCCCATTGAGATAGTTCGCGGCTTGATTCGCCAGCATGGCCACCTGCACATCGAGCAGCGAGATATCGATATGGCAGCCGCGACCGGTAGTATCCCGTGACCGCAGTGCGGCGAGTATGGCGGTTGAGGCATGCAGTCCGGCGAATAGGTCGCTCACGGCCACGCCGGCGCGCATCGGCTCGCCCCCGTCACAATCGGGCGCACCCGTCACACTCATCAGCCCAGACAGGCCTTGGATAATGAAATCGAAACCGGGTTGATGGCGATAGGGACCCGTCTGTCCAAAGCCTGTGATTGAGCAATAGACGAGCGCAGGGTTGTCTTTCTTTACTGATGCATAGTCGAGACCGTAGCGCGTCAAGCTATCCACTTTGTAGTTTTCGATCAGCACATCCGCGTCAGCGGCGAGTGCCTTAACGATTTGCAATCCTTCGGGCGTTTTAAAGTCGGCGCGAATAATGCGCTTGCTGCGATTAGCGCAATAAAAATAGGCAGCATTATGCGCGTTGCGTTCTGTGTCGGCGACAAAGGGCGGTCCCCAACGGCGGGTGTCATCGCCGCGCGGATGTTCGACTTTGGTTACTTGGGCGCCGAAGTCTCCGAGCATCTGGGCGGCAAATGGGCCGGCCAGGATACGCGATAAATCCAGCACCTTAAGATCATTAAGCAAACCGGTGCGGGCGACACGATTCACGAATCCAGGCCGCCCATACACAGATACTTGATCTCCAGATAGTCATCCAAACCATATTTCGACCCTTCGCGACCCTGCCCGGATTCCTTGACGCCGCCAAACGGGGCCATTTCATTTGAGATCACGCCTTCGTTGATGCCGACGATCCCGTATTCGAGCTGTTCGCTGACGCGCCAGATGCGACCGATGTCACGGGCGTAAAAATAGCAGGCCAGACCAAATTCAGTGTCGTTCGCAAGCTGGATCGCTTCCTCTTCAGTATCGAATGTGAATATCGGCGCCACGGGTCCAAAGATCTCTTCTCGAAATACGCGCATCGACGTGGTTGTCTGCGTGAGAACCGTGGGCTCGATAAAACAACTTCCGGCAGGGTGAAGCGAGCCCCCACATTCGACTTTAGCGCCATGACTGACGGCATCCTCGATTAGCGCTAACACGCCTTGTGCTGCGCGATCGTGAATGAGGGGGCCGACTTGTGCGTTTTCATCGGTTCCTTCTCCTACAATCAATGCGCGCGCGGCGGCACTAAACCGTTTGACAAACTCATCGTGAATCGACGACTGCACGAGCAGTCGGTTCGCGCACACACAGGTTTGACCGGCATTGCGAAACTTACACAAAATCGCGCCGGCAACCGCCGCGTTCAAGTCCGCATCGTCAAAGACGATGAAGGGGGCGTTGCCGCCAAGTTCCATCGACGTGCGCTTCACGGTTGCGGCACATTCGGCCATAAGCTGTTTGCCCACCGGTGTCGAGCCGGTGAACGTCAGTTTACGCACCAGCGGATTGGCCGTGAACTCAGCGCCGATCTGTGCGGTGTGGCCGCTCACAACGTTGATGACGCCTGCAGGCACGCCGGCTCGCTCAGCAAGCTCCGTAAAGGCATACGCCGACAGCGGCGTTTCATTGGCAGGCTTGCACACCACGGTACAGCCAGCAGCGAGCGCGGGCGCGATTTTGCGCGTCAGCATGGCATTGGGAAAGTTCCAGGGTGTAATGCACGCCACCACACCAACCGGCTGTTTGATCACGACCAAGCGTTTGTCCGATCCTGGCGCCGGAATGGTATCGCCATACACGCGCTTGGCTTCTTCACTGAACCATTCGATGTAATTGGCGCCATAGGCAATCTCGCCGCGCGCTTCGGCGAGTGGCTTGCCCTGTTCGGCGGTAAGTATACGTGCGAGGTCCTCTTGCGCGGCCATCATCAGTTCAAACCAACGGCGCAGTATCGCGGCGCGTGATTTGGCCGGCTGTGCACGCCAGCTGCTCAGGGCTGACTCGGCCGCTTCAATCGCTTGACGCGCCTCGGCTGTACCGCACTGGGGGAGCGTTGCGATGACGTCGCCGGAGGCCGGATTCAGTACGTTAAACGTCTCGCCCGACGCACTGCCGACCCATTGGCCATTTATGTACGCCCGTGTTCTGAGTAACTCAGGATCATTCAGTGCTAGCGTCATCGCGGTTCACTCCTTTAAGAACGCCGCTATTTCACCATGCGATCAGGCTCGTGTCACCTGCGCGAGGCGCAGACGCCAATCTATTTTGGAGGGCGCATCATGAGCACGGGTGTGCGTGCTTTGTAGGCTTGGTAAGCCGGGTCGTCGCCCCAGCGCTCGTCCGACTTGGCTTCGAGTAGTGGCACTCCGCTCGCGCGAGAAAGCAGCAAATACACAAACACAGGCGACAGGAGCGTGGCGTATTGCCAGCCAGATAAGACCGGCACGGCAATCACCGCGACGCCGATCCACAGCATGATTTCCCCAAAATAATTCGGGTGGCGCGACCATGCCCATAAACCCGATTGAATAAATTCACCGGGGTGCGCGGCGCGGTGCTGACGCTTTTGGCGGTCGGCAATCACTTCAATGCCAAACCCAAACACCCAGATCGCCACGCCGATCCAACCAATGATGCTTATGGGGACAGACTGTGCGCTCGTGATAGCGGCGAGGGCGGCGGCTGCCGTCACGCTGACCCATACTCCTTGCAGCGACCAGGCCATTAAAAAACGCATGAAGTTCGGCTTAATTTCGTCGAAGCGACTGTCCGATCCATCTTGGCGGATGCGTCGAAATAGGAAGGTGCCCAGGCGCACAGCCCACACGATTACCAATGCCGCCAAGAGTATCGAGCGCAGGTCGCTTGCGCCGCTCAGATACAGTGCCAGCACCACGACCGACAGATAGGTGAGCGAACCGGTAACATCGAAGTAGTGTTCGGTTTGCGCCACAAAGGAGGGTATGAACACAACCCACTGCATCACGAACGCCAGTAGCACACAGAGGCCAAAGACACCGGTGCCATAGGCCATCACGCTTCCGGTATTGCCGGCAAGAGCGATGAGAGTGCCGAGAATAAGCGAGATGATCAGGCCAATCAGGCCGCGTTTCGTGGAAGCGTTGATAGTGTTGTCCTCAGCAGTTTATGTTCGAAGATGTTGCCGCCGTTTGAGTGAACGCGCAGTGATGGTTGGATGATACTTCGATCGAGGCAGCGCGCGGTTTAGACTGTTTCTTGTTGGCTAAAAAAAAGCCGGAGTAAACACTCCGGCTTTTTCTGTCGCTTGATGTCTTGCCCTAGAAGCTCTGGCGAAGCGTCAGGCCATACGTGCGCGGTTGATTGGGATAGCCACTAAAGCTGCCTGACTGCACAACCGTTGGGAACGCACTCAGAAGGTGATCGTCATTGGTGAGGTTACGTCCCCAGAATGTGAGCTCAAAACCGTTATCGAAAAGCAGACCGAAGCTCGCGTTGAGCAAGCCGACTTCTCGTGATGCAAGTTCAGCGGACACATTCTCGACAATCTGAACATTGTCTTCATACAGGTAGTCGGCGCGCGCAAATCCCTCAAGGCCGTTACCGAACTCGTGGTAATAGGTGCCTGATAAAGTGAGACTCACCTTGTGGACGCCTGCCGGCTCACGACCCGTCAAGTCTTCAGGGCCGTTCACGCCGTTACCATTAACAAACGAGTCATAGTTCGGATCGAGGAATGTGCCAGCAAAGGTGAACTTCCACTGGTCATTCGGTGTGAACACCGTGTCGATTTCAAGACCGGTTGTCGATTGCTCGCCTGCGTTGGCTAAGTCAAAGCCAGTACCGGTAAATATGTTTGACTGAAAACCTTCAATCGACTGATCGAATATCGCGAGGTTTATCGCGCCAAGCTCGAACTGCGCTTTGAGGCCAAGCTCGTAAACCGTTGCGTCTTCAGGGCCTGCGAAGCGCGTACCGGCGCGCAGGTTCACCGTATTCAGCCCCGCGTTGGTCAGCGCCATAATGTCGCTGGCAAAGGGTCGTGAGTCGCGCGACAGGTTCCAGGACGTTGACTTGAAGCCGGTCGCGGCACTGGCGTAAATATTGAGTGAATCATTCACCTCAAACGACAGGCGCGCGGTGTAAGTGGTTTCGCTGTCGTCGGAGTTGCCGCTCTCAACAGCGTTCGGGAAATTCACGAACGGAGGGAGAAATTGCAGCGGTTGCAAGGCCAGTGCGGCGTTACAAAGCGGGCCGGTTGCGGCTGTGCAGGGTACCGTGCTCAGTGCTTGCGCCTGTGCAAATTGGGCAGGGAACGCCGCAAAGTTGGCAGGTGTTGGAGCCTGACCGCCGGTGAGGGCTTGGAATAGACCGCCGAATCCAATCTGCACAAGATCCAGTGATGAAAAGACGTCGTCCACTCGCGAGCGAACAAACGCGTCTTTCTCGTTGTTGGTGTTATTCAAGCCGAACGTTAGGGTTGTCCGATCGCTAATGTGCCAGTCGACCTGGCCGAAAATGGACAGCGCCGTGTCATCCTGGCCGGAATTGTCAAAGGTGCCGCCACCCTCTGGGAAGAAGGTGCCCGTCGGAAACATGAGCGTGGCTTCTAAGCCGCTGATACCGCCCATGGCGAGCAGGTCGGCGTAGTTACGAAAATCAGCGCCGAAAATGAGGTCATTGTCAAAGCGCACTTCTTCGTCAAAATAAAACAGACCGATCATCCAGTCGAAGCGCTCGCCGGCTGTGGAGGTCAAGCGGATCTCTTGGGTGAACGTGTCGATGTCGGTATCCAGTCGGTTAAAGCCGATCAGATCGGCGCTGGTAAAATCGGAGTCCGCAAATTCAAACTTCTCCTGATTGCGGAAGGACGTGATCGAGGTCAACGCGAAGCTGTTGAAGTCAATGTCGCCCTGCAGCGAGATACCGCTATTATTAATGTCGTTGACTGAATCAACGTTATAAAAGCCGGCGCGAGAGAAGGCGTCATTCGACAAGATCTGGCCGCCAACGGCACGAATCGCGCCGCCGGTTGGTCCGTCAAACAAGTTAGTGACGCCACAGCACAATTCGTCGATTTGGTCGTAGTCAGCGATGAGTCGCCACGAGCTGTTTTCTGTGGGTTCAAACAGAAGCTGACCTCGTACCGACCAACGCTCGCGCTCGTTGGATTGATTGTCGGTAAACAGGTTGTCGAAGTAGCCTTGTCGCTGGTTACCGTTAAAGCTCAGGCTGTAGGCGACTTTGTCGTTAATCGGCCCGGTGACATAGGCACGGCCACGCACTGAGTTGAAGTTGGACAGCGTCAGCTCACCACTTCCGCCGAACTCGTAGGAGGGCTTGCTCGTGATCACGCTGATCACACCCGCGGAGGCGTTTTTACCAAACAGCGTGCTCTGTGGCCCGCGTAGGACTTCCACTCGTTCGATGTCGACAAGGTCGGAAATCGCGCCGGATGAACGTGAGCGATACACACCATCGATGAACACGCCTACCGATGGTTCAATACCTGGGTTGTTCGCGCCGTTACCAAAACCGCGAATCAAAAAGTTGGTGTTACCCGAGGTCTGAAGGGTCGTGATACGCAAAGAGGGCACGATCGTTTGAAGATCGGTGACGTCGATGATCTGTGCTTGCTGAAGCGTTTCGCTGTCCGTAACCGTCACAGCGACCGGCACGTCCTGAAGCGTGGTCTCTCGCTTGGTGGCCGTCACAACGACTTCTTCAAGACCCTGCGCTGCGACGGGTACGCCGACCGCGAGCGCGATCAGCGCACAGACAAAAGGTGTAATTCGTTTGAACATGGGTTGTCCCCTAATTGGGTGTAAATCAAATCCGAGATGCGCACAGTTCACGCGGGAGTACGAGATCGGAGTCCTAAAAGTGCGCGGAGAATACCACTTTGAATCAGTCGGGTCACATGCCGCGCGCGACCCCGTCCTTGACGAAAATATTAACTACAAAAATCATGTATTTCAACATCTTAAAAAATATATTTAAGTAAAACGTGAACAGAGTCTCGGTTTGATATTGGTCTGCGCGCGAGTCGATGCGACGCACCGTTACGCAGAATCGTTGAATCCTCATCGGGCGACGTATCGGGTGTGACCCTTTGAGCGAGTAAACGTCGAGCGAAGTCGC
>JBCCHD010000059.1 GCA_039028935.1 Pseudomonadota bacterium
CAATACGGTCTTATGGGTGAGGTGTTGGGCACTAATATCGCGAATGAAAATCATTCCGCTAAAAATCGACAGTGTGAGCGTGACGAAGCCCACTTTGATTGACGTGAATAAGCCGTGCTCGAGCATCAAAATGGATGGCAGCTTTTGAGCCAATGACGAGACTTGGCCACTTCGGATTTGTCCTTCTTTCCAGGTGACGGCGAGCGCCAACACCGCGGCTTGGGCAAAGAGTAAAAAGGCCACAATCGAAAACACGATGTGTGCGGCGAGCGGCCAGCCGCCCGAGGCATCGGTTTGTGCGTGAGCAAACGGTGCAATGCCGATTGCCCACACCGCGATGAGGTGAAACACGCTTGCCCGCGACAGGCCCCCCGCGGTCGTAACGACGGCGGGTTGGGCCTTGGATTTGGTTGAACAATCAGCAGGTTGAACCACGAAAAGGCTCTGCAAAAAGCGGCAATTACGACGAAATTAGCACAGATAAGTGACTAATGAAACGACGTACAGGGATGGGTTTTGTGCCACCCGATGCCCATGGTGACTGTCCCCTCGATTGTGACTGTCCGCGGCTGGGTCGATAGGCGGCCGATTGACTATTGCTATGCAGCATCACCACCCCCGTCGCCCCGCCTTGTGGCCCTCGAGGTGTGACTGTCCGGTGTCGGTGGCCCCAAAAGAGTGACCAAGAGAGTGACTGTCCGGTGTCGCGGTCCGGTGTCGCGACCTCGTGTCGCGACCTCAAAAGGGGTGAGTGACTGTCCTGTGTCCTGCCTGGGGGGCACCTCTGAGCCAGGGCAGTGAAGCGCCTGTTGCGACGCGGTATACTGCCGCCTCAACGAACGACGAGGTCATCATGTTTGAGAATCTTTCAGAACGGCTAGGCGGTGTTGTCGGCAATCTGCGCGGGAAAGGGCGCTTATCCGAGGAGAATATTCAGGACGCGCTGCGGCAGGTACGCATGGCCCTACTGGAGGCCGATGTGGCGCTGCCGGTCGTGAAGGACATGATGAGTGTGCTCAAAGAACAGGCGCTCGGCACGGAGTTCAGCAAAAGCCTGACGCCGGGACAGGCGTTTATCAAACTGGTTAATGACGAACTTATCCGGGTAATGGGGCAGGCGAATGAGTCGCTCAATCTCAGCGTGCAGCCGCCTGCTGTCGTGCTGTTGGCGGGTTTGCAGGGGGCGGGTAAGACCACCACGGCGGGCAAGCTCGCTCGTTTTTTGATCGAGAAACACAAAAAGAAAGTTATGCTGGTCAGTGCGGACATTTACCGGCCGGCGGCCATTTTACAGCTTGAGCGTCTCGCCGAGCAGGTGGGCGCCACGTTTATGAGCAGCTCCACGGATCAGCGTGCCGCCGACATCGCACAGCTCGCGGTGGCCGAGGGCAAGCGCCTGTCGATGGATGTGGTAATTGTCGATACGGCGGGGCGATTGCATGTCGATGACACGTTGATGGGCGAGGTGCAGGGCGTTCATGAGGTCAGTCACCCGGTCGAGACGCTATTTGTGGTGGACGCCATGGCCGGACAAGACGCCGTGGTGGCGGCCAAAGCCTTTAATGACGCCCTACCGCTAACTGGTGTGATCCTCACTAAAACCGACGGCGACGCGCGTGGGGGCGCGGCCCTGTCGGTCCGGCATGTGACCGGCAAGCCCATTAAATTTTTGGGTAGCGGTGAGAAAATCGACGCGCTAGAGCCGTTTTATCCCGAGCGCGTAGCCAGCCGCATCTTAGGCATGGGCGATGTGGTCAGCCTGGTTGAAGAAGTACAAGAGAAAGTTGATCAGGATGAAGCCACGCGACTAGCGCGCAAACTCAAAAAAGGTAAGGCTTTTGATTTTAGTGACTTACGCTCGCAACTTAAGCAAATGCTCAACATGGGCGGGATGGCGGCGATGCTCGATAAATTGCCTGGCGCGGGCCAACTGCCGCCACAGGCCGCGGCGGCCGCGGACGACAAAGCGATCAAGCATCAGATTGCGCTGATCAATTCTATGACACCGCGTGAGCGCAAGTTTCCTAAGCTCATTAACGGCTCGCGCAAGCGACGCATCGCCCAAGGCGCAGGCCTGCAGGTGCAGGACGTTAATCGCCTCATAAAGCAACAGTTGCAAATGGCCAAAATGATGAAGAAGTTCTCCAAAGGCGGTATGAAAGGCATGATGCGGGCGCTGCAGGGTCGCATGCCGCCGGGCATGGGCCGCCGCTAGTGTGGAAAAGTTGAGGCCCGTTATGCGTCGCCTTGGCACTAGAGGCCCTACCATGCGCTATAATATTGCAATAAATAACTGAATTACATAGTGATATTTCGCAGTTTAGCGCCACCGCCGGAGGGTGTCCTGGAGACCGCCGCGGGCGGGCGGCGATGCGGGGTGCCGGGTGCCCGGATTGCCCCCAAAAGAAACGCTCATCGCAGCGCAATAATGCTTCACTTTTCTGAGATTTGCCGTACAATCCCCGGTCTGTCAGCCCGCGTCGTCAAGCGCCGCGGGCGTTTTGTACGTTTTTTGGATTGAAAAAGCATGGTTACCATTCGTTTGTCTCGAGGCGGCGCCAAGAAAAAGCCGTTTTACCACATTGTTGTTACGGACAGCCGCAACCGTCGTGATGGCCGCTACATTGAGCGCTTGGGTTACTACAACCCGTTTGCGCGCGGTGGCGAGCAGGGCCTCAACGTCGACGCCGAGCGTGCTCAACACTGGGTGAGCCAGGGCGCTCAGGTCAGTGAGCGTGTGAGCTACCTGCTCAAGAAAGACGCCAAGGCCAAGGCGAGCGCCTAATTCGTCGCCGCACGCGGCGCGACGGGCCTCCGCATGAGCCGACGCGACGATAACCGTGCGCCCGACGGCACCGAACAGTTTGTGGTGGTGGGCCAGATCGGTACCGCGCACGGCATTAAAGGCTTTAATAAGGTCACATCGTTTACGGAGCCGAGAACCAACTTGCTTGCGTTTTCGCCTTGGTATTTGAACACCGAACATCAATGGCAACGACACAATGTGGACGTGGCCAAACCGCAAGGAAAAGGTCTTGTGGTGAAATTCGAAGGCGTCGACGACCGCGATGCGGCACTGACACTTCGAGGAAAACAGGTCGCGGTGCATCGCACTCAGCTGCCTGATACCGATGAGGATGAGTACTACTGGACCGATTTGATCGGTCTGACGATGATCACTCTTGGAGGCCAAACGCTGGGTGTGATCGAAGACATGATGGCCACCGGCGCCAACGACGTGATGGTGGTTGACGACAGTCAGGGTAAGCAACGGCTCGTGCCGTTTCTACAGGATCAAGTCGTCAAAAACGTGGATCTGGAGACGAGCACGATGCACGTCGACTGGGATCCGGATTTTTAGGGCGGCGGGCGCAACGCGCAACCGTCTGGTGAGCGATCCTTAAAGGGAATGCTGACCACCGGCAACAGGAGGGCAACCGCATGCAGATAACCTGCATTACGCTGTTTCCCGACATGCTCGACGCGCTGAAAGCTGGCGGCGTCGTCAGCCGGGCAATCGAGCGCGGCACCGTGCACTTCCACGCGATTAATCCGCGTGAGTACACGCACGATGTGCACCGCACGGTGGACGACCGGCCGTATGGCGGTGGTCCCGGCATGGTAATGAAAGCCGAGCCGATGCTGGCGGCGATCGACGCCGCGAAAGCGCAGCACGCACCCGACAGCCGGGTGGTGGTGATGTCGCCCCAAGGGGCGCCATTTGACCAGGCGAAAGCGGCAGAATTGGCCCGATTGCCAGGATTGATCTTGGTGGCGGGGCGATATGAGGGGATTGACGAGCGCGTGATGGATGCGGGCGTCGATGACGAACTCTCAATTGGTGACTATGTGCTAAGCGGCGGCGAATTGGCCGCCATGGTGGTCATCGACAGTGTGGTTCGGCTGTTGCCGGACGTTTTGGGCGACGCGCGATCCGCACAATACGACTCGTTCGTTGACGGCTTGCTCGATCACCCGCACTATACGCGGCCCGAGCAACTCGGCGAGCACAACGTGCCGTCGGTATTGCTGGGCGGCGACCACAAACAGATTGAGCGTTGGCGGCTTCAGCAGTCGCTGGGGCGCACATGGCTTCGACGGCCCGACCTGATCGCCAGGCGGACGTTGAGCGACGAGGAACAAACGCTGCTCGATGAGTTCATCGCGCAGCACGAACACGACACAAAACGCGTGCACGATTAGCACAGGAAGTAACGACATGACCAACATCATCGACGAACTTGAAAAAGAACAACTGAACAGCGACCTGCCTGAGTTTTCGCCCGGCGACACCGTCGTCGTGCAGGTGAAAGTAAAAGAGGGTAACCGCGAGCGACTGCAGGCCTACGAAGGCGTGGTGATCGCTAAGCGCAATCGCGGCCTTAACTCGGCGTTCACGGTACGCAAGATCTCGCACGGAGAGGGCGTTGAGCGTGTGTTCCAAACGCACAGCCCGGTGATCAGTTCGATCGAAGTGAAACGTCGCGGCGATGTGCGCCGTGCCAAGCTGTATTACCTCCGTGAGCGCACGGGTAAAGCAGCGCGGATCAAAGAAAAGATCTGAGTCTCCCTCCTGATTTTTTCACATTGGACAGCGGGCTTAATGCCCGCTGTTTTTTTTGGGTGGCGATCGCCGCTAAATCGCCACACACCAGTGGCTGACTCCACGCGCTTTTCACGGCCTGACCGTATCCTAGCAAGAGAGTGGTAATCCGCATCAATGCGGACCGGTAGGGCTTGAAAAAGGGCGCCGTCACCCCCATGACCGCGGCAACTGGGTCAAATGGCCCGAAACCCTTACTCGTCCACGGCCCACCCACAGGTACCGATTTATGACCACAACCACAACCCATGCGTTTCAGGCCGAAGTGAAGCAGCTTTTGAAGCTCATGATTCACTCGCTGTACTCCAACAAAGAGATTTTTCTACGCGAACTGGTTTCCAACGCATCGGATGCGTGCGACAAGCTGCGCTTTGAGGCGCTGCAGCAGCCTGAACTGCTCGAGGAGGGCGCGGATTTTACCATTGCCCTAGCGGTCGACAAGGAAGCCGGCACGGTCACCATTACCGACAATGGCATCGGCATGTCGCGCGATGAAGTGGTCCAGTTTTTGGGAACCGTGGCCAGCAGCGGCACGCGCGAATACCTCAATGCCTTAACCGGCGATCAAAAAAAGGATGCGCAGCTGATCGGTCAGTTCGGCGTGGGATTTTATTCGGCGTTTGTGGTTGCCGAGCGCGTAGACGTTGATACCCGTCGCGCGGGCAGCGACGAAGCCACGCGCTGGAGCTCCGAGGGCACCGGTGATTACACGCTGGATGACAGCGACTTTGATCAGCGCGGCACGCGCATCACATTGCACCTTCGAGAGGACGACAAAGAGTTTGCCGACCCCATGCGACTGCGTTTTATTGTGAAGCGCTATTCGGATCATATTGCGGTGCCGATCACGCTTGAGAATGCCGACGG
Source organism: Pseudomonadota bacterium (assembly GCA_039028935.1). NCBI lineage: Bacteria > Pseudomonadati > Pseudomonadota > Pseudomonadota bacterium. Next base: position 5,471 of record JBCCHD010000059.1, read on the forward strand.
CGAGGTCGAGACCATTAACGACACGACCGCACTATGGCAGCGACCGAAAAACGACATCGACGAACAGCAGTACAAAGACCTGTATCAAACGGTCAGCCATGGCATGGATGAGCCGCTGGCGTGGAGCCACAATCGTGTCGAAGGAAAATACGAATACACCTCGCTCTTTTTCATTCCCGGAGCCCGTCCATTTGACTTGTATGAACGGGAACAGCGCAACGGTATCAAGTTGTTTATCCAGCGCGTGTTTGTGCTCGAGGACAAAGAGCAGCTGTTGCCGCGCTATTTGCGTTTTGTGCGCGGCCTCGTCGACTCAAACGATTTGCCGCTCAATGTCTCGCGGGAGCTTCTGCAGTCGAACAAAGTGGTGGATGCGATTCGCTCAGGATCAGTCAAAAAGATTCTGGGTTTACTTGAGTCGCTCAGCAAGAACGAGGCGGACAAATACGCCGAGTTTTGGAACCTGTTCGGCGCCGTGCTCAAAGAAGGCGTGGTGGAAGACATGGGCAACAAGGACCGAATCGCGCCACTGCTGCGCTTTGCTTCCACGCACAACGATCACCTTGATGAGACCGTCACACTCGAGGATTACGTGGGTCGCATGAAAAGCGCACAGGAACGTATCTACTACATGGTGGGTGAGACGAAAGAAGGTGCCGCTGCCAGTCCGCATATCGAGGGGCTACGCGCGAAGGGCTTTGAAGTGTTGATTCTTGGCGACCGCATCGACGAATGGCTGGTGTCGCATTTGCATGAGTTTGACGGTAAGACGCTTCAGTCGGTGGCGCAGGGCGACATCGACCTCGGTGATGGTGACTCGGATGGCGAGGCACAAAAACAGCTCGACGAACAGTACAAAGATTTGGTGGCGCGCGTACAGTCGATTCTCAACGACAAAGTTGAGGACGTGCGTTTGTCGCAGCGTCTGGTCGAATCGCCCTCGTGTGTGGTGACTCAGGAAGGCGCACCGAGTGGTTTGCTTCAGCGCATGCTTGAAGAGGCCGGCCAGGCTATGCCGTCGGTCAAGCCGGTGCTGGAGATCAATCCCACCCATCCGCTGATTGTGCGTATGGGTGTCGAAGAGGACAAAGGACGCTTCAAGGACTACGCGTCGCTGCTGTATGAGCAAGCGATTCTAGCCGAAGGCGGCCAGCTCCCCGATCCGGCCGCGTTCGTTAAGCGCATGAATCAGGTAATATTGGGCTTAAGCGACTGATTATTGGAACTTAACGGCGGCGCGGAAACTCCAACGCTCCGACTTGCATCGTGGCGCTGGCCGTAGGGAGGGCACGCATGACCGCAAATGGATGGACGCGGCGACCGTTAGGCAAAACGGACCGCACTGTGAACCCGACAAGGCGCCGAACTATGAACACGAAATCGAATTGGCTCTGGCTCTTCGCGCCGGTGTGGCTTGCGCTGACCGGCTGTGGGTCGATCATCAACAACGCGGTGGATGGCGTTGCGACCAACCTAACTCGATCTATGATGGATCAGGACGATCCTGAAACCGTGCGCCAGGCCGCCCCGGCCTATTTGCTGATGCTCGACTCGTTTGTGCAAGGTGATCCGGAGAATCCGGCGATTTTGTACAACACGGCGGCGCTCTATTCCGCCTACGGCAGCGTGTTTGTCAACGATGACGTGCGTGCACAGAAACTCACATCAAGAGCATGGCGCTACGCGCAGCAGGCGCTGTGCATTGAGTATGACGAGGCGTGCAACATCCGCTCGATCAGTTTTGATGATTGGAATGCCTTCTTAGCCGAACGCGGTCCCAAAGACGCCGAATCGCTATTTGGTGTGGCCACCAGCTGGCTGGCGTTCGTGCAGGCAAATGCCAGCGACTACGCCGTGCTGGCGCAGCTGCCCAAAGCCGAAGCGTTGCTCAACCGTCTTGGCGATATCAATGAAGGTTATGAGGAAGGAAATATTACGCTCTATCTTGGGGTCTTAAACTCGATACGCCCGGCGGCGCTGGGTGGCAATCCCGAGAAGGGTCAAGCGTATTTCAAGCAGGCGATTGCGCTGTCCGACGGTACCGACCTAAGCGCCAAAGTCAGCTACGCGCGATTTTACGCTCGCGGTGTTTACGAGCGTGAGCTGCATGATCGGTTGCTTAATGAAGTGCTTGGGGCCGACCCCACACAGGGTGCTAGCACTCTGCTCAACGTGATGGCCCAAGATGAGGCTAAACGTCTGCTCGAAACGGCCGATGAGTACTTTTAAGCGCCGCGCTGCGACGAAACGGAACGACGACGAATCATACAGAGAACACCTATGCGAAATTTATGGAGCAAAGCGGGACTGACCGCTGTTTTAGTAGCCCTCGCCACGACGCTCGTGTCAACGGGCGCGATCGCGCAAACGTATAAGATTGCCACGCTGGCGCCGGAAGGCTCCGACTGGATGAATCAAATGAAAGCGGGTGCCAAAGAAATCAAGACGCGCACCGATGGACGCGTCACATTTAAGTTTTATGGCGGCGGCGTAATGGGCAACGACAAAAAAGTGTTGCGCAAGATTCGCAATGGCCAGCTGCAGGGCGGCGCGTTTACCTCGGGTTCACTCGCGGACCGTTTTGCGGGCATGCATCTTTATGGCATGCCGTTTGTGTTTAACGATTTGGACGAAGTGGCGGTGGTGCGCGCGGCCATGGACGACTATCTCAAACAGGGACTGCTCGATAAAGGCATGGTCTCATTCGGGTTGGCCTCCGGTGGCTTTGCTCAAATCATGTCCAATTACCCTGTGCGCGGCGTGGATGATCTCAAAGGCAAACGTGTGTGGGTGCCGGAAGGGGACGTGATCAGCTACGCGGCCATGGAAGAGTTTGGCCTGTCGCCTGTCACGCTACCGACGACTGACGTACTGACCGGCCTGCAAACCGGGCTTATCGATGTGATAGGATCGTCGGCGATCGGCGCGTTGGTGCTCCAGTGGCACACCAAAGTGACCCATATTTCGTCGATGCCCGTCTCGTATTTGTACGCGGTGATGGTGGTGGATAAAAAGCGATTCGATCGCATGAGCGCGACGGACCAGGTCATAGTCTCCGAGGTGTTTGAAAAGGTCTACGCCAATCTCGATGCTCAAAACGATGTGGATAACGTCAAGGCGCTGGATGCTCTGCGCAGTAGCGGCCTTGAAGTAGTGGAGCCAACGCCGGGTTTGCTGGCCGAGCTCAAAGAAGACTCGCGCGCACTCTGGTTTGAAATGGCCAAGAATGGCGTGGTACCCAAAGACAAACTCGAAGAGATGGAGCAGCTCCTACGCGCCCATCGAGCCGCCAACAGCGAATGAGTAAACCCGCCGCCCCAGGTGCGATTGTCGCGCTGGAGCGCGTGGGACGATGGGCTGAAAACGCCTTGCTGCTGGTGATGCTCGTGCTGATGCTCACGGTGGCGATGTCGCAGATTGTCTCGCGCAACGTCTTTAATTCAGGCTTTGTCTGGGCGGATGAGTTTTTGCGACTCACGGTGTTGTGGGTGGCACTGATCGGATCGATTGCCGCATCACGCGATCATCGCCATTTACGTATTGATGTGTTGTCGCGCTTTCTATCGCCACGCGTTTTACGCTGGACTAATTTTCTGGTCGACCTATTCACCGCAGTCCTATGCGCGGTGCTGGCGTACTACAGCTTTATGTTTGTTGCCGAGACGCGTGAGTATGAAGATATGGCGTTTGGCGGCAGCTCGCCGCTGTGGTGGTTTCAAAGTATCTTACCGATTGGCTTTGGCCTGATGGCGTATCGCTATGTGTTGTGGTCGTTTCGGCGTCTGCTTGGAATCGATGACCCTCAGGGCCCCTCCAGCGCGACCGCCGACCGGTCGGACGCAGCGTCATGATCGTAAGTGGCCTGATTCTCATTGTGCTGGCGCTGTTAGGCGCGCCGCTGTTTGTCATCATCGCGGCCAGCGCGCTTTGGGGCTTTTATCGGCAGGACGTCAACCTCACCTCGGTGCCCGTTGAAGTATTTAGTATTGCCGAGACGCCGATCCTCCTCGCCATCCCGCTGTTTACACTCGCCGGCTATATATTGAGCGAAAGCGATGCGCCCGGGCGACTGGTCCGATTTACCCGCGCACTGCTGGGTTGGGTGCCAGGCGGACTGCCGATCGTGGCGCTGGCGGCCTGTGCGTTTTTCACCGCCTTTACGGGCGCGTCGGGTGTGACAATTATCGCCCTCGGCGCGATATTGTATCCCGCGCTCCAACAGGCGGGTCACGATGATCAGTTCAATTTGGGTTTGGTTACCTCCGGCGGTAGCCTCGGCCTGTTGTTCGCGCCATCGCTACCCATCATTTTGTATGGTGTGGTGGCCAAACAGCCGATCGACGACCTGTTCTTAGCCGGTGCGGTGCCCGGTGTTTTAATGTTGGTGCTACTCGCGGCGTACTGTATGTGGACCCAGCGCGACAAACGCGAGTCGTTGAGCAGTTTTTCAGGCAGTGACGTGCTCGCCGCGTTGAAAGAATCCGCCCTTGAGCTTCCGTTGCCGTTTATTGTGTTGGGCGGCATTTATTCTGGATTGCTCGCGGTATCGGAGGCGGCCGCTGTTACGGCGCTCTACGTGATTGTCGTTGAGGTGTTCATTCGCCGAGAAATCGCTTTCGGCGAGCTGCCGGGCATCGCGCGCGAGTCAATGATGTTGGTGGGCGGCATCTTGCTGATTCTCGGCGTGTCGTTTGCGTCCACCAATTACATGATCGATGCGGGTATTCCAGAGAAGCTGTTTGCGTTCACCGAGTCACACGTGGCTGGGCGCATTAGTTTCTTACTGTATCTGCTTGTGTTTCTACTCATCCTCGGCGCTATCTTGGATATCTTCTCGGCCATTGTGCTGGTGGTGCCGCTGGTGCTGCCCATCGCCGCGCAATATGGCGTCGATCCGTTGCATTTGGGTATTTTGTTTTTGGCCACGATGCAGCTTGGGTATCTCACACCCCCCGTCGGGCTTAATTTATTTATCGCCAGCTATCGCTTTGATACGCCCATTATGCGCGTGTACGCCGCGACGCTGCCGTTTTTGTTAATCTTGCTAGTTGCGGTGTTGTTCATCACGTTTGTGCCCGCGTTGTCCATTTGGTTTAAGTAACGAACATAACGAGGAAGTCATGTCTGCAGTCGCAAGTGTGTTTAAAGGCGTAGGAAAAGGTCTCGATTGGTTTCGCAAGAGCATGCATTTTTTGGTGATGCTGGTGCTCTTTTTTGTGCTCGTCAGTGCGCTGACCGGCGGCGATAAGATCAATCTCCAGTCGGGCTCGGCGCTGTTGCTCAACCCGCAAGGACCCTTGGTCAATCAATTGTCTGGTGACCCCGTGCAGCGGTCGCTCGATAGCTTGACCGGGCGCGCCGACGCGCAGACGCGGGTGCGTGATCTGCTGCGGGCCCTTGAAGAGGCCAAAGACGACGACCGAATCAATGCGGTGGTGCTCAAGCTCGGTGGCATGGCGGGCGCGGGCATGACCAATCTGCAGCTTGTGGCCGATGCCATTGACGACTTTAAGACGTCAGGCAAAAAGGTGTTCGCCTACGGCGACTTCTTTACCCAGGGGCAGTATTTTCTTGCTGCGCGAGCCGACGAAGTGTACATGCATCCATCGGGTGGTGTGGTGCTCGATGGTTTTGGGCGCTTCCGTCGTTTTTACAAAGACGCGATCGACAACCTGTCGATTGACTGGAATGTGTTCAAAGTGGGGGAATACAAATCGTTCGTCGAGCCGTATTTTCGCAATAGCATGTCCCCCGAAGACCGTGCTTCCAGTTTGGTGTGGATGAATCAACTGTGGGACGTTTACCTCAACGAGGTCGCCGAGGCTCGTGGAATTGACGCCGAGACCGTGAGCAACTATGCCAATAACATCGCCAGCCTGATTTCAGGTAGTCAGGGCAGCATGACCATGCCTGCCATCGAGGCGGGCATCATTGATGACGTGCTCCAGCGCGATGAGTTCAATGAGCGCGTGCTCAGCGAAGTGCAGGAGGACGAAGACAGCAAAACGTACAAGCGCATCGGTTTTGAGGATTACCTGGCGTTGCTGGGCGAGCCGGTGACCCTGCCGGGCGCGGAGTCGGTGGGCGTGATTGTGGCCTCGGGTAACATCATGGACGGCGATCAACCACCGGGCACCATCGGCGGCGATTCGCTGGCGCATCTGATTCGAAAAGCCCGCGATGACGAGTCGGTCAAAGCGCTCGTGCTGTACATCAATAGCGGCGGCGGCTCTAAATTTGCGTCTGAAATCGCTCAGCGAGAACTGCAGCTCTTTAAAGACTCTGGCCGACCGTTTGTGGCGGTGATGAGTTCGGTCGCGGCATCGGGCGGCTACTGGCTGGCGATGGAGGCCGACGAAATTTGGGCCAGTCCCACGACCATTACCGGCTCGATCGGTATCGGTGCGTTTATTCCAACCTTTCAGCGCACGCTCGCGCGTGCCGGCGTGAATGTCGATGGTGTGGGCACCACACCGGTCAGTGGATTCCGCCTGGACCGCGCCTTGTCGGATGACGTCAAAACCATTTTGCAAAACAGCATGGAATACGGTTATCGGCAGTTTATTGAAAACGTGGCGCGCTCACGCAACATGTCGGTAGAGGACGTGGACAAGATTGCGCGCGGTCGCGTGTGGTCGGGTGCGGATGCGCAGGCGCGCGGTTTGGTTGATCGCATGGGCACGCTCAACGATGGTCTGGAGTCGGCTGCACAGCTGGCTGGTCTGGGGGAAGAGTTCAACGTGCAATACATTGAACGTGAACTGACGTTCGAAGAGCAGCTCACCTTAATGTTCTCGACGCGTATGGCGACGTGGTCGGATGAAGTGAGCGCACGCGATACACGCACCAGCTTAAGCGACATTATGCAGTCGTATGTGTTGCGAGATCTGGCGGATGATATCGAAGCCTTGTCGCACTTTAACGACCCTGGGCATCTGTACCTCAACTGTTTCTGCGAGCTCGATTAAGGGTCGCACGGCCTCCGACCGGGCGCGACGCGTTGTCGTGGTCGCGCCCTGTTCAGTTCGGGTGTGTTGGGTGAATCGTTCGCCTTCTCGCGGGCGCTCAGTCTCAATCGTGCGCGATGCGCCGATTGTTCGAATTCGTGCGCATGTTGGCAGTCAACAGGCGCCCACTCCCTCATGATGCTCGGCCAGTCTCCCTAGCGGTCGGCTCAACGATCGCGTTGTTAACTGGCAAAGCCACTCACCGCCTGTATGTGTAGGAATATCGCTCATTCATGACGTGCCAAGTCGTCTCTGGGCGCAATCGGGCGTGAGTCGAGCGTTGAGTTGCCAGGTCAAGCCCTAGGCGAGTGCCGCTTTTTGCCACACCAACACCCCATCGCTTGTCACGTTGCAATGCGCCAATCGGGGCATTTGACGGGCTCGTGCAAAAAATTTGTTACAGTGGTGGCAGCGCGCGCACGGGTATCACGATGGTGCGCGATGACAACACATAATGATGCGTGAGTTGGGCGACTCAAGCACGTTGCACTCGCGCTGTCTCTGATGGGGATCAAGGGGCTGCCATGACATCATCATTTTCTATCCAGGCCACAGTGCGCCTGGGGTTTGTTCTTTCGATTGTGTTTGCGCTAACGACGCAGGCGGAACCGATCTTTGAGGAGCGTACGGCGTCGCATCTGAACTTGGCGGGTGCCGCCGTGAGCGACACGCGCGTTAAAAAACTGGCGCTGGGTGACGTGAATAACGACGGAGTCGAGGACATTGTCGTGGCGCGTCGTAGCGATGTGCCGCGACTGTTCTTGAATCTGAACGGCATATTGACCAACAGCGAAGCCTTGTTCGGCGGCACGGCGCTCGGCAACAACAGTTACGATGTTGAGATTGTCGATGTGAATAACGACGGATGGAAGGATTTGTTTTTCGGTCGACTGTCGAATTCACCGGCGCTTTATCTCAATAACGGAGAAAGCGCCGGCACGTGGCTGGGGTTTGACGGCGGTTCGACGGTGACGGTCGGTTCGACCAATGTCACGATGGTCGAAACCGCGGACATCGATAACGACAACGACGCCGATTTTATTTTGCTTCGAAGCAACGGCACGCGCAATGTGCTTATCAACGACGGCACCGGCGTGTTCACGAACGAAACCAATACACGGCTGGGTCCGGGCGTGTTGGATCAGGTTGCCAAAATACAACTGTTCGATGTCGAGAATGACGGCGACGTCGATATCATCGGTATCTATGGCTCGGAAAACCGGCAGTCGGTGTTTTACAACGATGGCATGGGGAATTTCCCAGACAGTGGCATCCAGGATTTGGATCTGGCCAATCTCACTTACATGCCGATTGGCGCCGACTTTAACGGCGACAACATGGTGGATATGCGTGTCTACGCCGACAACTTCAGTCCCACCGCGTTTATGAGTCGAGGCTCGATGACCGGGGACTTTATCGATTTCGTACGGCGGTTTGACGCCGACATGATCGGTGACAACGGCAAACACGGTTTTGCGTTTATTCGGGATCTCGACAATGACGGTGATCCGGACTACATCATGTCGAGTATCGAAATGTTGGGCACAGGCTTAAATCCCGATCCGCGTAACGAGCTCAATGAGATGGTGATTAACGACGGCAACTTCAGTGGCGACTTTTTGGTGTTTGCCGATCCGGAGTGGCGCACCGAAGAGTCGTACGATGTGGTCATTACGGATGTCAACATCGACGGCAACCAAGACTTGGTGTTTGCGCACGAAGGGCGCTACGCGATTTACATCAACGACGCGCCACCGGCAGTTGTGGAGTTTACGGGCATCGTGCCGACCATCATGCAGGCCGGCATTCAGGGCACGATGGAAGTGGTGGTGTCCGGCGGGGTTGCACCGGAGTATTCATGGAGCATCAGCGACGGAGGCTCGGCCAACACCGGCACGAGTCGCACGCTCGACTATACGTTTGCGGCGCCTGGACGATACCAGGTGACGGTCACGCTCACCGATTCGGCCGGCACCGACCAGTTTGTGTTTTTCCAGAATGTGCACGCGGCGCTTACTGCCGGCAAACCCGTGTCGTCCAGTACCATTGTGTATCAAGAGCGAGATGGGCTTGATGATCTGATCTGGACCGTCAATACCGACAACAATTCGGTGACGGCCATCAACGCCTCGGACAATACGTTTGTGCAAGAAATTGCGGTGGGCAGTGCGCCCACGCGGCTGGCACAGGTCGACGTCAACACGCTGTGGGTGGTCAATCGCGATTCACACGACATCTCGGCGATCAACACCGACACACTATCGGCGACATCCGCCATGAGTTTTGATTACGGTGCGGCGCCTCATTCGATTGTGACGGCGGCGGACGGCAGTTTCGCCTATGTGTCGCTCATGCAAGAAGAGCGGGTGGTCAAAGTGGATCTATCCACGACATTAATTGACGGCGCGCTGGATATGGGCTTTCGACCGCGCGACCTGGCGCTCAACGCCGACGCAAGCGAATTGTACGTGTCGCGCTTTATCACAGGTCCCGTGCCCGGTGAGAGCACGCGCTCTGTCGCCACGTCCGGCGGGGGCGAGGTGGCGCGCGTGGACACCGGTGGCATGACCGTTCTGAACACGCTAGTACTGGCCTATAACGACGTCATCGACACGCAGGACTCCTCGCGTGGCGTGCCCAACTATGTAATGGGGGCGGCGCTGTCGCGAGACGCGGCCATTGGCGTGGTGCCTGCTAACATCAGCAACATCTATCGCGGCGCATTCCGTGACGGCAACGCCCGTGAGCACGACCGCCTTGTGCGCAGCTTGCTCTCACGGCTAGACATGACCGGACAGCAAGAGCTCATCGGCGAACGGTTTGATTTTGACGACAACAGCCAACCATCGGCCGCGGCGTTCGGTCCAAATGGCAATCACTTGTATCTTGTGCACGAAGGCAGCCGTTCGATCCACGTGCTTGATGTCTACGCTAACCAAATCATCGTCACCCGCACCGCGGGCGTCACACCGCGCGGCGTGGCGTTGTCCCCCAACGGCGAAACGCTTTATGTACACAACTATCTCGATCGTTCGGTGGGTGTGTATGACGCGAGCAACCTCATGCAAGGCATCGAAAACAGTATCGAGCTCGGCGTGACGGTGAACACGGTTGTGGCCGAAGTGCTGCCGCCGTTTATCCTCACGGGCAAGAAACTCTTCTTCGACGCGTTCGACTCCCGCCTAAGTTCGCAGGCGTACATCGCGTGCGCCACGTGTCACGACGACGCGGGTCACGACGGTCGCACGTGGGATTTCTCCGACGGCGGGGAAGGGTTGCGCAACACCATCGACCTGCGCGGCCGTTTTGGCGTCGGGCATGGCTTTGTGCACTGGACCGCGAACTTCGATGAAATTCACGACTTCGAAAACGACATACGCGGCGTGTTTGACGGCACGGGCTTGCTGTCCAATGAAGACTTCCTGCTAACCGAAGACACGCTGGGTGTGCCCAAAAGCGGCCTCAACGTGGATCTGGACGCGCTGGCGGGCTACACCGCCACGCTCACCTCGGTTGGCGACAGTCCTGAGCGCGCGAGCGACGGCGCACTGAGCACCGACGGCGAAGCCGGCAAGCTGCTTTTCGCGAGCGCCAATTGCAGTCGCTGCCATGCCAACGCCGAGTTCACGGACAGTCCGCTGGGTGGCTTCTTCCACAACATCGGCACGGTGGATGCCGACACGGGCGGGCGATTGGGCTCGCCGCTGGTGGACGGGGGCCTCGACACACCCACGCTTCGTGGATTGTGGCATGGCGCACCGTACTTGCACGACGGCTCGGCTGCGACCGTGCAGGACGCCATTGTGGCGCACACCAATCTGGCCACCGTTGGCTTCGACGTCGCGTCACTCGATGCCGGCAGCCTCGCCAACCTCGCGAGCTATGTGTTGCAAATCGATGACGCCGAAACGGCGGCTGTTGCCCCCGACGGTGAATTCCCACCCTACCTATTGAACCCCGGTAATCAGTTCAACAACGTGGGCGATATCGTCAATCTTGGCATCACCGCGCGAGACAACAACGCCGGTGCTTTGACCTACTCGGCAACGGGACTGCCCGTGGGTTTAACGATCGATACCGCGAGTGGTGTGATTGCGGGCACCACCGCTGGGTTGGGTGGTCAGTACGTTGTAACGCTCGACGTCGCGACCACTGCGACCGGCCAACAGTCCACTGTGAACTTCACATGGGAAACCGTTGGAGACAACGACGGTGATGGCGTTACCGACACACTCGACAACTGCCAGCTCGACGCCAACGCCGATCAGCGCGACACCAATGGTGATGGCTTCGGCAACGTGTGCGATTTTGATTTCAACAATGATTGCGTCACCAACTTCATTGACCTATCGGCCATGACCGCGGACTTCCTGGCCACGGGCGATCTTGACACCGATATCAATGGCGATGGCGTGGTCAACTTTATCGATATTTCGCAATTCCAGGCCCGCTTCTTGAATCCACCAGGACCGAGCGCCTTGGCCAGTTGCGGACCGTAATCGCGACTCACTCAGCAAACGCCCGGCCTATGGAGACATCGGCCGGGTTTTTTTATGGCGACCTTTTCTTAATAACGAATTATTTACGTGGTAGATTATCGTTATGAAGAACAACTCCGCATATTTGTAGTTATGTGTCGCGCGTTCGGTAAAATTTTTTCAGTTATATTATGGGTGTTGATTCTGATGACCGGTTCATGCGCCACGAAGATGGTGGATCCACTGAGTGTATGTGTGCCGTCAGA
>JBCCHD010000060.1 GCA_039028935.1 Pseudomonadota bacterium
CGTATGCTGTGACCATCGACAACCTGTATCCCGCTGATTGGCCCGCCGGGCTGGAGAACTTTATGAACACATCCATTCGACTATCACTCTTTGCAGCCATTTTCTTGGCCGTGCCGTTCGCACAGGCCGATGACCGTTCCCGCGACGCGGGCTATGACTACGCCGATGTGATATCGGTTGAGCCCTTGTTTCGCCGAGTGCGCACCACCGTGCCCCGAGAAGAATGTTGGGATGAGGAAGTGACCACGCGCTCACGGCGAGACCGCAGTGGCAACAACGTTGGGTCGGTCATTGCCGGTGGTGTGATCGGTGGCGTCATCGGGCATCAATTCGGTAGTGGCTCGGGCAATGACGCGGCGACCGCTGTCGGCGCGCTTCTTGGCTCAGCGATTGCCAGTAATCGAGACAAAGGTCCTGAGCGGGTGCGCGAGCGAACACGCGTGGTTGAGCGTTGCGAAACCGTGCGAGAAACCCGTGAAGAAGAGCGAGCCGACGGCTACCGCGTAACGTATGTTTACGCCGGTCGGGAGTACACAACCCGCACGGAACGTGAACCAGGTGATAAACTCCGTGTACGCGTGGCGGTAACTCCCAGCTACTGAAAGGAACAGACGCCGCGCTCGAATCGAATTGCGGAGCTGTCATCATGATCAATAACGCCCAGCGCAGTGTCATCGTGCTCGCGTTCGCCGTGTTGTTGGCCTGGCCAGCACAGGCCAATAGCCAAGATCATGACATGGCCGATCGCATTTACGAAAAATACAAGGAGCGTGACACTGAACAGAAACGCAGTAAGCGCTCGAGAAGTTCGGATCGATCAGACGAGAAGCGTGCAGCGCCAAGTCGATCGGTTCGCGAACGCTCGGAGCAGAGGCGTCAAGACAACACGCAAGAGAAACGCCGCGAGTCGACCTCTCCTACCTGGGAGTCGTCGGCGCGTGATACGCGTCGTCGTAGCGATGCCACGGACATTGCGCGCACGCTGCGTGATTTAACGCGGCGTACCGAAAGGCGAAGCGATACTCGCGAACGCGACGCTCGACCTTCGACCGTGATGCGCACCGACAGCGCCGTGCGCGAGAATGTGTCACTGGACCAAGCCGTGAATATCGTGCGCCGACGATCAGAGGGGAAAGTCATTAGCGCACGCACCGAAGGCAGCGGCGCCAATCGAAAACACCGAATAAAAGTGCTCATTGGAGAGCGCCGTGTGCGCACCTATGTGGTGAGCGCCACGACCGGCCAAGTGTATTGATGGCGAGTTGGGGTCAGCAGCCAAAGTTCGCACAATGGGCGCCTGACAACAAGGGCATCGGGACCGTCTTGCGCGGCTCCGCCCAGCCGATGGCTCTGTGACGAGGAATGTCATGCGCGTACTGATTATAGAAGACGAACAGCAAATTCGAGAGGCCTTGTGTACCGCGGTTCGCGACTCCGGGTTTGCGGTGGAGAGTGCGGCGGATGGCGAGGAAGGGCTGTATTTCGCCACCGAGTACCCGATTGATATCGCCATAATCGATCTTGGCTTACCCGGTATGAGCGGTATGGACGTGATCCGTCAGGCCCGAGAGGCCGGTAAAGGGTATCCCATTTTGATTCTGACGGCGCGTGATCGTTGGCAAGACAAGGTGGAAGGGCTGCAGGCGGGCGCCGACGACTATGTCGTCAAACCGTTTCACACCGAAGAGGTGCTGGCGCGTCTCAACGCGCTGATGCGTCGGTCGGGCGGTTTTAGCGAGGCGGTGTTGCGCGCCGGCGCGATTGCGTTGGACACGCGTTCACAGGTGGTGACTGTGGACGAAAAGACGGTTGAGCTCACGTCATTCGAGTACCGCGTGTTGGAATATCTGATGCTCAAGAACGGCAAGGTGGTTTCCAAAAGCGAACTCACGGAAAGCCTTTATGACCAGGACTATGAGCGTGACAGTAATGTCATTGAGGTGTTTGTTGGTCGATTGAGAAAGAAGTTGGATCCAGAGAACAAAATCAAACCGATTGAAACCCTGCGCGGTCGTGGATATCGGTTTGCACTCAGCGCTGAAGCGACCGGATGAAAAGTCTCAGCGCGCGCTTGCTGGTTACGGTGAGCTTGCTGCTGTTGGTGTTTTTTGGATTGGCCATTGTTGCGCTCGAGTCGGCCTTCCGCGAATCGACCATGCAAGCCATTCGAGATCGCCTCAATGTGCAGATGTTGATGCTCATCGCAGCGGCCGATACCGACGAAGCCGGTCGTGTTACCTTGCCAGATCAACTACCCGAAGCGCGCTTTATGTCGCCGGGCTCCGGACTCATCGGCCAAGTGATCAGTGAATCAGAAGTGCTCGAGTGGCGCTCTATGTCGGCGGTTGGCCTCTATCTGCCGATCGAACCCGTGTCACCGAACGAGGGCATGCGTTTTCAACGCGCCACCGCCACCGACGGTACTGAGATGTTTAGCTATTCTTTGGCATTAGAGTGGGAGCTGTCCACGGGTGAATCGCTGTTTTACACATTCAGTGTGGCCGAGGGCCTTGAACCATTTAATGCACAGGTCGGTAAGTTTCGCGAGCGTCTCATGACGTTGTTTGCCGCTGTCACGTTGCTGATCCTCGCGTCTCAGGCAATCGTGTTGCGCTGGGTGTTGCGACCGCTTCGACAAGTGGCACAGGAGGTGGCGGAAATCGAAACCGGTGATCGCGCTGATTTATCGGCGGACTATCCCACCGAGTTGCAGCGTCTCACGCGCAACACTAATCGACTGCTGGATGCGGAACGAAAACGACTGGCGCGTTACCGCAATACCTTGGGTAACCTGGCACACAGCCTTAAAACGCCGTTGGCGATCGTACGCAACACGCTCGAACGTCACCAGATCGAAGCGGGCGCAGAACGCTCGATTCATGAACAAGTGGATCGTATGAGCGACATTGTGGGGTATCAATTGCAGCGCGCTGCCGCGTCGGGCAGCACGACGCTCGGGGTAGCCCAGCTTGATGTGCTGGAAGTGGTACACGCCATTGTCGACTCGTTGAAAAAAGTCTATGCCGACAAACCGATTAACTGTGTGGTCACCGCCCCGGCACGTGTTCGCTACCGTGCCGAAAAGGGCGATCTCATGGAAGTGTTTGGTAATTTGTTGGACAACGCCTTTAAGTGGTGTGACGCCAACGTTGCGATCGATCTGGCGATAATCGAGGGCGAGTCGGGCCGCTCGGGCATTCGTTTTGAAATCAGCGATGATGGACCGGGCATTTCGCAAGAGGATGCTCAACGCGTGTTGCGACGGGGGCAACGTGCGGACGAGAGTGTCGCTGGCCATGGTATTGGTTTGAGTGTAGTGCGCGAGTTGGTTGAGATCATGCGGGGGTCGCTGACGCTGTCGAGCGAACGCGGACAGGGGGCCACGTTTATCGTCGAGTTGCCGCCACTTTAGCCCAGCCAAGTACGCGAGAACCGACGTCGCGCCCGTGGCGCTGCATGGCGTGCGAGGCTGATCAACCTACGCGGTGGATTCTATGGGTCGTTTAGTGGTGCACGTCGACAACCCGCGCGCGTAGCAAGAAGAATGCGTCGACGGCTGCATCGACAGCACGCGGCGTGTACACTCAATTCTTCATTGTTTGCCTGGTACGCCGTGAACACCACCGTTCATTCCGATCAGACCGTCGCGCTCATGCAGCAGATGGCGCACACCATGCTGAGCGATCGAGTACGACTCATCGCACGCGTTCATTCGCTGGTTGATTTAAATGACGAACAACAGGCTCAATTGAGCGCGGATATCGATGCGTCTATCGCGCGGGTAAAGCGGCGCGCAACGCGTTTCAAACCGGTCATCGATTCGTCCTTACCGATCGCGGCTAAAGCCGATGACATCATCGATTCCATCCGTCAACACCCCGTGACCATTGTGGCCGGTGCGACCGGTTCGGGCAAAACGACACAACTGCCAAAACTATGCTACCAGGCGGGTTTCGGTCATCACGGCGCGATCGGGCATACCCAGCCTCGACGTATTGCTGCGCGAGCAACGGCGGCTCGTATTGCCGAGGAACTCGGCTGCTCGATTGGTCAGGGAGTCGGATACAAGGTTCGGTTTAATGATCAGACCGGTCCTGAGTGCCAGATAAAGCTCATGACCGACGGCATGCTGTTGCAAGAAGCACAGTTGGATCGCCAGCTGATGGAGTATGACTGCCTGATTATTGATGAAGCGCACGAGCGCTCGCTGAACATCGATTTCTTGTTGGGCTTAGTAAAGCGGTTGCTGAAAAAGCGACCACAGCTGCGACTGGTGATTACTTCCGCGACCATTAACCCACACGAGTTTGCAGAGTTTTTCGATAACGCGCCAGTCATCGAGGTGAGTGGTCGCAGTTACCCCATCGACATTGAGTATCATCCCCCCAATGAGTGTCCGATGGATCAGCACATCGCCGATACGATCGAGGCGTTGTGGGCGCATCATCGTCGCGCGGATGTGCTGGTGTTTTTGCCGGGGGAGCGCGAAATTCGCGACGCGCAGCGGGTCCTTGACGGGCGCTTTGGCGATGATGTGCACGTTTTGCCACTCTACGCGCGACTCAACACGCCGCAGCAAAACGAGGTGTTTAAGCCCCGTTCACAAACACGCATCGTGTTAGCGACAAACGTTGCCGAGACCTCACTCACTGTGCCAGGCATTGTATTTGTGGTGGACGCAGGCACGGCTCGAATCAGTCGATATCACTATCGCAGCAAGTTACAGCGCCTGGCGATTGAGCCCATTTCCCAAGCCAGCGCCGCCCAGCGCGCTGGACGGTGTGGGCGCACCGAGCCGGGCGTGTGTGCGCGGCTCTACCGTGAAGACGAATTTGAGTCGCGCGCAGCCTATACTGATCCGGAGATCCTTCGAACCAACCTGGCGAGCGTCATTTTACGTATGCTCGTGCTGGATTTAGGCTCGATTGAGCGGTTTGAGTTTGTGCAGGCGCCTGATCGGCGTTTCATCAAAGACGGTTATCGCTTACTCAACCAGCTGCAGGCGGTCAGCAAAGAAGGTCATGTCACGAAACAAGGGAAGCGCATGGCGCGGTATCCGCTGGATCCACGCTTGGCCAAGATTCTTGTGGCGGCGGTCGATGACGGTTGTCTAGCTGAAATACAATTGATTGCGGCGGGCTTGAGTGCCGGTGATCCACGCGAACGACCGTTGGACAAACAAAAAGCGGCCGACGAACAACACCGTCAATTTGCCGACACGCGCTCCGACTTCATGGCCTTGCTCGCCATTTGGAAAGCATGGCGTCAACAGACCGGAAAGCAGCGCCAACAGCGCGCGTGGTGTCGCAAGCACTTTTTGTCCTTCCGTCGTCTCCAGGAGTGGAACGACGTTGTGCTCCAATTGAGGTATGTCGCTAAAGACTTGATGCACGATGTGAATAAGCGTCCCGCAAAGCCCGCGCTAATTCACACCGCCTTGCTTCGCGGGTTCACCGATCAAATCGGCCAACGTCAGGCCGGTGGGGTCTATGAAGGGGCACGCGGTCGACAATTTAAGCTGTTTCCTGGATCAGGATTGGCGGCAAAACCACCGGCGTGGGTGATGTCAGCAGAAATCGTTGAAACATCGCAAGTGTTTGCGCGAACGGTCGCCCAGGTGAATCCAGTCTGGATCGAGCGTGCGGCGCCGCACCTGTTAAAACGTCGCTGCGTGGACACATTTTGGAATAAGCAAACCGGCACCCCGATGGGGATTGAAGAAGTTGGTCTGTTTGGCTTCGTGTTGAGTCGAAACCGTCGTGTGCCGTTAGCGCGCCACGATGCGGCCGCCGCGCGTCAGGCCTTTATCCAACATGCGCTCGTTGAGAACCGTTGGGTGTTTAAGGCGCCCTTTATCCAGGTTAACGACTCCCGACGAGCGCAACGAGCGGTGATCGAAGCGAAGCGTCGCCAGATTCTACTTGATGAGTCAACACAATTCGATGCGTTTCAGGCGCGGCTGCCCGATGGGATTGTCGATCGCAAATCGTTTACCGCGTGGTACGTCGCAGACAAAAAGCACGCCAACGAGATGATGGCGTTACAGGCACATGAACTCGGGCGCCAAGAGGAGGCGTCGGCCGCTTGGTATCCCGATACCATGACGGTGAGTGGTCAGTCGCTGGCGCTTGCGTATCTGTTTGATCCCAGCGAAGCGCGCGATGGCGCCACGCTAACGCTGCCTGCGGCGTTGGCACGACATATAAATGGTGCACAGATTGAATGGGTCGTACCCGGCTGGTTGCGTTTGAAAGTGGAGTCGATGATGCGCGCGTTACCGAAGGCGCAGCGCAAGCAGCTTGTGCCGGTAAACGACTGCGCCCAGGGGTTTTTGCAATGGGCGATTGAACAAGAATTACCAGGCGGGAGTGAATCGGTGCGAGCCGCACTGAGTCGCTTTGTGGGGATCAAATTTGGCTTGCAGGTTGACGAACGTGACTGGTCGCATGAAGCACTCCCAGACTGGATGCGACTAGGTTTATCCGTGGTTGATGAAAATGGCCAAGAGGTGGCGTGGAGTCGCAACCTGAATGACCTTCGTGCGCGGGCGCAAGGTGCGATTGCACAGGCTGGAGAACCAGACGAATCGCCGTGGCTGCAGACCGATGTGCGGCAATGGTCCTTCGATCGCTTGCCCGATACGGTCGAAGTGGACTATGGACAGCTGTCGGTGGGTGCGACGCCGGTTCTGTCTGATAAGACGTATCGCGTTGATTTAGAGCTTGTGCCAACACTGGAGGATGCTCATGCGGTGCACGGACAGGGCGTTCTGCGCCTATTAAGTGTGCAGCTCGCAGACAAAGTTCGGTATCTACGAAAGAACTTACCCGATCTAAATCGGCTGAGTTTGCTTTACATGAATGTGGGTGAGTTTGACGCGCTGTTCGACGATATCGTGATGGCCTCGTTAGCTTCGATGGTGCGTGATCCTGCGATGATCCGGGATGGCGAATTGTTCGCCGAAACGCTCGACCACTGTCGCAGTCGGC
The DNA here is from genome assembly GCA_039028935.1 of Pseudomonadota bacterium. Classification (NCBI taxonomy): domain Bacteria; kingdom Pseudomonadati; phylum Pseudomonadota; species Pseudomonadota bacterium. The sequence continues at coordinate 6,990 of JBCCHD010000060.1, forward strand.
TCATACCTGAGGCACAAACCATTGCGGCTGATGTCCTGACCGTGCTGGCTCAGCGGCAAAAAGTGCGCATGGTGTTGGATCGCGACGGGTCCAAACTAAACAAAGTACTCAAGGACGATGTCGAAGCGCAACTGGATTCTCTGATTTATCCTGGCTTTGTACGGCGTACACCCGCGGAATGGCGAAGCGAGCTCTACCGCTATGTGCAGGGCCTCAATGTGCGACTTGAGCGATCGCTTCAGCATGGTAAGTCTCCACCAATAAACCAAGATCTGACGCAGCACGAGCAGCGCTTGGCCGGAATGAGTTGCGATGAGGAAGCGCAGGTTCCCGACTATCGATGGCTGCTGCAGGAATGGCGAGTCTCGTTGTTTGCTCAGGAGCTTGGTACCAAAAAGCCGGTGTCTGCACAGCGTATAGAGCGCTATCTTGCAAAGGCCAACATGCGTTAACCGTATTGAGCGCGTCGGCGGTCAGCCCCCAAAATACCCACCGTGCACACGCCGCCACACTGGCTGCCGTAGGCGATAATCGCCTTGGCGTTTGAACATAACGCGCAGTGCGGTTGGCTCGGTCTTCACTTCATGTACACTGGTTACACGCGCGTTGAGTTAGGGGCTCGACGTGCCTGACTGTACCGACCCACACGACAAACACGACCACGTATTACGCGTCAACAACCACTCGTCGGTACAAGGGGATTCAGAAGGAGCACCATTATGAGAAGGGTTGTATTGGCTATTGTGCTTGTGCTTTGCGGCACCCAGGTTTTCGGCGACGTCGGGCGTTATCAGGCGAGGGGGTACGACGGTGAGCCCATCATCGACTATTCCCGGCGACACTATCGCGTGATGGATTCCGACCAATTTCTAGCTCTTAAGATTTATGCCGACGGCCGCGTTCGGTTGTCTACGCCTTCCTACATGCACAACCCCGGTGAATTTGAGTTTCGACTCAATGCCAAGCGTATGCAGGCGCTGCTCAGTTCCATCGACACGATGGAGATACTCTCATTTGATGCCGATGCCGCGCATCGCGCAAAGGCGGAATCGGAAGCGCGGCGAGCGGATGGCGAGCGATTTCATGTATCTGATTTAACCGAAACGCGCATTGCGATCCGCTTCGCTCATTTCGCGGCGCCGGGCAAAGAGGGGAAACCCGTTAATCGGCAGATCCTATGGAACGATGTGGCGGTAGAGGCAGAGCGGTTTTCCGATGTTGTGATGCTGCAAGGACTCAATCACTTCGAGCGTCAATTGCTCAGACTCACCGACCCCACTCGTCGGCAGGCGGTGCGCGTCACAGGGGGTCAGTAATATGCGTCATTCAAGAAAAACAGCATGTCATCATCCCGGCCTCTTTACGGCGATGGTTACGACCCTCTTGGTCCTAGCGAGCGGGAGCAGCGTGTCGGCGGGTACATTCATCGGCGCCAGCGAGTCGAACCCAAACTTCATTTTGCACCCGACTGGCTATGTGCCCGGTAACCAGAATCTTGATGTTAACGTCTGCATCAGTCCTGCCAGTGACGTGACAGCTGACTTAGAGGTCCCCGTGCAGAACGTGGTGGCGGTGTATAACGCTCTACAGGCGACGACTGGAAACCTTCAATTCGGTGGCAATAACAATATTCCCTCAGGGGCATTCGATGCCGAATCCGTCGTGTTGCATGAGGTGGGCCACTGCCTAGGGTTAGCGCACGTGAATCTTGCATCCGAATCGGGCTTAACCGGCGCCCAGCGGGAATACACAAAGTCGACGTTAGGACCGGACAACAGCTACGACCTCAATGACGGCGCAGACAATATCATCGGTTCTGCTGACGATTTGCGCGGCGACGACACCAATCTGCATTACTTTAAACTTCTCGACAACGACCCGTTCACGTTGTCGGGAACGATCGATTCAAACACGTACAGTCGCAATCTTGCGGATTTGCCGTCGGGCTCATACGCCGCCAATGGGTCGAGAGCCCTTGCGCCTGCGCTGGGTGTGCCCAATACGGAGGCGGTGATGCAGCAAGGGCAATTCTCGGATGAAGCCCAGCGCACGTTAACCGCCGACGGCGTGGCGACACTGTCTTACGGCGCGAGCGGCGTTGATGAAGTCGCCGGCACGGCGGATGACTACGCGTTGTCGCTAAACTACCGCGGCGTCACATCGAGCGATTGTGACATCACGATTACGGTGGATAACAACACCGGTTTTGCGAGTTGCTCAGTGAGTTTCGGCTTTGTGTCGGGTAATCACTGGCGGATTACCAGCGCAACCGTGCGACTCAATGAAAACACCAACTGGTTCTATAATCCGGAACTGGCCGACCCGATCAATATGGCGCCGACAGTCGATCCGATTAGCGACGTGTTAACCAATGAAAACGAAACGGTGAATATTGCCATTAGTGCCACCGACCCAGACATGGACGACAGCCTGACGCTCAGTTCACCGGATGCCCCCGGCTTTTGTGTGTTGAATGACAATGGTGACGGCACCGGGCAACTCGATTGTTCGCCACTTCCAGGGGATGCCGGAGAGTACTCCATCACGGTAACGGCGTCGGACAACGGTGATCCGGTGCAAAGTGCCAACGATGTGTTCACACTGACTGTTCTGCCAGAGGGCGTAGGCCTGTTCGATGTGTGTCGCACACCGATTGCGGTCATTCCCGATAACACAGGCAGTCCGCTGTCGGACGTGTTGTCGTTCACGGATGCGCGTCAAATTGTTGACTTAGATGTGACGGTCACACTGACCCACCCCTTTGTGAGCGACATTGTGGTGTCGTTGACCCATGAGGACACAGGCACCTCTGTAGTGCTTATTGACCGGGCCGGCATTCCGGCGACCCCATCCGGTTGTGACGGCATGGATATGGATGCCGTGTTTGACGATGAAGGCGCGGATGGTCCGGGCGAGAACGCATGCGCCGCGTCATCACCTTCAATCACCGGTAGCCTGACGCCGGCAGAGGCATTGGCCAACTTTAATAGCGACCTGCTAACGGGCGACTGGCGGCTGGATGTCGACGATGTGGAATCGGGCGACTCCGGCTTGTTGTTTCAGTGGTGCATGAGCGGGTCGGTGATGGCGGTGACCGATACGGATACCGATGGTGACGGCGTGTTCGATATGACGGACAACTGCACGAATACCCCCAATCCGGATCAATTTGATACGGATGGCGACGGTATCGGCAATCGCTGTGACGCCGATTTTGATAACAATTGCATCGTTAACTTTGCCGACATCAGTCTGTTCGTTCCGGCATTTAACTCAGCCACTGGCGATCCGAACTATGATCCGATATTCGATATTGATAGCAGTGGTTCCATCTCATTTATCGATTTTGTGACGCTCACCACCTCGTTTCTCGAGGCACCTGGCCCAAGTGCCAACGAGTGTGTTGTCGGCAATTAACAGGTCGTCGGTGAGGCCGCCCTCTGGGGGCGCGTGCGGCCTCATCGCTTGTTCGCGGCGCGAATACGCCATGCGCTGGCAGTCAGATGCGATCCTGTCCAAACCGCCGTCGCCGTGGCAGGTGTACTGATGGTTGCGACGCAGTGCCGTGGTTGCGTTCAAGAGATGCGATGTCGCAGTTGATAGTGTAAAACACACGTAACGCATTTCAATTGCGATCATCTGTGAGACAGGGCATGTCTGATCTTTCTTTCGACGTGGCACACGCGCTTCATATGCGTGGCAGACTGGATGACGCGCGCCGGGCCTACCAGACGCTCATCGCTCAAGATAACGATCCACAAACTGTGCACTGGCTCGGATTGCTCGAACTGCAATCCGGGCAACTTGATCGGGCAATTGAGCTTCTTCGACAATCGGTGACATTAGCGCCATCCGCCGAATATTTTGCAAATTTAGGCGGCGCGCTACTGGCCGCCTCCAAGCCCAAAGAGGCAGTCGATGCCTTTGAGGCCGCGCTTGAACGGGTGGCCGACAGGCCGCAAACGCTCGCTGGTCTGGCGAGCGCCCGCCTGCAATGCGGTGATCGCGAGCAGGCGATCTCCCTGTACCGCCGGGCCGTCAAGCTCGACCCGCAGCAGCCGGCGATTGCGCACAATCTCGCACTGGCCTTACTGGCGGACGGGCGGCTCACGGACGCTCAACGAGTGACCGACAACGCGATAGCGGCCTGTTCGCCCAACGATGATCAGCTACTCGCGGCGCTGCATTTGGCCAGCGGGAACGCGAGGGTGGGATTAGGCGACTATCAACGCGCAATGGACAGTTTCCAAACCGTCATAGACTTGGCGCCAAACTCCCCGTTCGGCTACCACAGTTTGGCCAATATGCATCGTGAGTTGGGTGATGCGGACTTGGCCGCACGGCATTACGAAACGGCGATCCGCCTCGCGCCAACGATCGCGGACGGTCATGTCAGCCTCGGCGTGCTCAAACAGGAGCAGGGCGACATGGATGGCGCTCAGGCATGCTTTAAGAATGCGCTCAAACGACAGCCCAGCCATGGCAAAGCAATTCGCTTGCTGGTTGGTGTGTCTCGCGATGAGCCATCGGAGGCTGAGCGGACCGCGATGCGTACGTTCGCGGCCGACGTTCGATTGCCCGCATCGGACCGAGCTCAGATCCATTTTGCACTGGGGAGGATCGGGGAGCGTGCACACGACTATTCTCAGGCCTTTCATCACTTTGAGCAGGGGAATCGTTTGTACCGAGACATCCTCGATTATTCAGTCGACGACGATGTCACGCATATGGCCTCCGTTGCACGGACGTTTACCGACGAGTTTGTGAAGGAGGGCACGGGTTTTGATGCGCCGGCGTCGACCATGACCCCGATTTTTATTGTGGGCATGCCGCGATCTGGCACCAGCCTTCTCGAGCAGATTCTGGCCAGTCATTCACACGTTCAAGGCGGTGGAGAAGTCGACTGGCTTATGCGTGATTGGCGTGAGGAGTGTGCCGCGTATGCCGCGAAACACCGGCCGCAAGACGCGAAGGAGACGTTAATCCTGAGCAATGAGACTTGTCTGACCATGACCGCCGAGTTTCGCGATGAGCAGTTTGCGCGCATTGGGCGGCGATACCTGTCGCGCCTAGAGCAACACGCCCGCGCCCCGTATTTCGTCGATAAACTTCCGCATAACTTCATGCATATTGGCTTGATCAAAGCGGCAATGCCAAATGCCATCGTACTGCATTGTGAGCGCCACCCGCTTGCGACCAGCTGGTCGCTGTTTAAAAGTTTCCTTGGCACGCACGGTAACGCTTTTTCATTCGACCTTAACGACATTGCTCGTTACTACGTGAGCTATCACACTCTGATGCAGCGTTGGAAAACTCAGTCCAGCACTGCGGTGGCGTCAATCGTTTACGAAAACCTGGTCCGCGATCCGGCGACGAGCATTCGTCAGGCTCTGACAGCGTGCGGGTTGGATTGGGAGGACGCGTGTTTGGCGTTTCATCGCAACCGTCGAGCGGTTAGAACCCTTAGCGCCACGCAAGTTCGACGTCCGATGTACACCTCGGCGTTACGCCAATGGACGCACTATCAGGACGCTCTTTCGCCACTGGTTCAGTTGTTTCGCGAGCACCATATTGTGAGCGAGACGGCGCTGTACGCCGAAGGGCACGATACCCAATGAAGTGGCGATTCACGTTCCCGTTCATTGTCAGCGTTTTGGCTATAGCAGTACTGGCCTGTCAAGGGCGTGACTCGACAGCGGTTGATGATTTAGCGTCGTCGCCAAGCCAGGCACCACAATCGGATGCAATACCGATGGATGCGTCATCCTCCGGGCGATCGTCGCTCGACACGCGTCGCCCTCGCGGTGCGGATGATCAGAATCTCCCATTGGGTTTGTTACCGGTGGGTGTCGAGCCACTGTGGTACGCCTTAGCGCTCACGGTCGACCCGGCGTTGAGTCGTTTCTCGGGTCACATTGCGATCACGGTAGCCATCCAGGACGACACGTCTGTGGTCTATCTTCATGGTCAGTCGCTCGCGGTCACCGCGACTCTGGCGCGACTACCCGATGGTCGAACAATCGACGGACGCTACACCCAAGTCCACGAGGATGGTGTTGTACGCCTGCTGTTTGAACAGCCCCTTCCTTCCGGGCGTGCGGTGATCGAGATCGAGTACTCAACCGACTTCGGCCGCACGCTCCAGGGCCTCTACTCAGTGTTGGACGGCGGCGAGCAATACGCATACACCCAGTTGCAACCGGTGTATGCGCGACAAATGTTTCCTTCTTTTGATGAACCAGCGTTCAAAACACCTTTTGAGCTTTCACTCATTATTGATGAAACGCACGTGGCCATTGCCAATGCACCCATGATCGGTGAAACGCCCATTGGGTCGGGGAAGAAGCTGGTGCGATTCGCGCCTACCCAACCGATGCCCACCTATTTGGTGGCGCTGGCGGTCGGGCCTTTCGATGTGGTGGACACTCACGCGATTCCGCCAAACGCCGTGCGTGAACGCCCGCTGCCCCTGCGCGGTGTCGCCGTACGGGGAAAAGGCGACCAACTTACCTATGCACTTCGTGAAGCAGGGCCTATTCTTGATGTGCTGGAGGCGTATTTTGATAGGCCTTATCCCTACGATAAGCTGGATCTCATTGCGGTGCCCGATTTTGAGGCGGGCGCCATGGAAAACACCGGCGCGATAATGTTTCGCGAACGATTTTTACTGTTGAGCGATGACTCACCGCCTCAACAGCGACGAGCTTATGCCGTGGTGATGGCGCATGAGCTGGCACATATGTGGTTTGGCAACCTGGTGACCATGCCCTGGTGGGACGACCTATGGCTAAACGAGTCTTTTGCGACATGGTTGTCCTACAAGGTTGTCGCCGACTACGACGCTGAGCAAAACCCATTTCGTGCGAAAATTCGTCATACGGCTCGGGCCATGAAACACGATGGTTTGTCTAATGCGCGTCGTATTCGCGAACCGGTGGGGAGCAATGACGATATCGTCGCTGCGTTTGATAGCATCACGTACTCCAAAGGCGGCGCGGTCCTCAATATGTTTGAACGCTATTTGGGCCCTGAGTTGTTCCGCGATGGCATGCGCGCTCATATACAACGTTTCGCGCATAAGAGTGCCGATGTCCATGATTTGTTTGATTCGCTGTCCAAGGCAAACGCAGCCGATCTCTGGCCTGCCGCCGAGTCATTCTTGTTACAAAATGGCCTGCCACTGGTGTACGCGGCGATTGACTGCCAACAGGATAAACTGATGTTGGCTCAGTCTCGTTATCGGCCGCTCGGCTCGTCCGCAGAGGAAGCGCGTCGTTGGGAGATTCCGATCTGTTTGAAGATTGAGGGTGCTACGCAGCCACAGTGCCTGTTGCTAAAGAACGCGCAAGCAACGCTGCCACTCGATGGCACATGTCCGGCTTGGGTGTTGCCCAATGCGGATTTCTCAGGTTACTACCATTGGCGAATACCGATCGAACAGTATGATGCGCTGTTCACGGCGGGCAGTACCTTAACGGAAGCCGAATGGCTTTCCATCACCGAGAGTATTCATGCTGGCCTGGCCAGCGGACACCTGTCGGTGGCGTCAACGTGGTCGATGATTGAGCGGCTGGCCGCGTCCCAGTATCCCTCGGTATCGCGCAGCGTCTTACCGCTCATACGTCATATCGAGCATCGCTTAGCGGACACACCGAAAATGCGCTGGACGGTACGTGGCCGAGCCGCCGATCTTTATCGCTCAATGAACGCGTATCGCGCCTTCGATCGGGGCTATCTGTTGGCGTTGCCGAATAACGAGCAACGTATTCACTATTCGGATATCGCGAGCTTTATGGCTGAAACGGCATACGATCAGCCGACCCGAGCTGCCGCGCTTAAAAAAGCGCAGGCGTTTTTGCGGGAGGATGAGGCTCAGAGTGTGAGTGTTGCGACCCTCGATACAATATTGACGGTGGGAGTACAGGATGGCGGTCAGGGCTTTGTCGACGCGCTGTTGACTCGCTTTTCACAGAGCTCGAATGCGTGGTTTCGCGACACGGCACTGAGCGCGTTGGCGCGTTCTCGTGACCCAGCAACGGGCGACCGGTTGAGGGCTATGGCGCTATCCGGCCAGCTTAAGGGCAACGAGATCCGTCGCCTGTTTGTCGGACAGCTTCAAGAAGACGTCAACCGGCCTATTGTGTGGGAATGGCTCAAGGACAATATTGATACCCTAATGGCGCGTATGCCGGCAGGTCATGTACCGAGTCTTGCGCAAGTGGCCGACCAGTTGTGCGAAGCCGATTACACCAACGACATCGATCAAACGCTCCGACCGCACCTTTCTCAAGTGCCCGGCGGTGAGCGACGACTGGACAGTGCTTTGGAGGCGATGGCCATTTGCATTGAGTCTGTCGCCGCGCAACGATCGGAGTTATCTTTCTTCGACCAAGGGGTGCGCCGAAGTTAGAAGACGTTGGGTGTCTCCCAGAACTCAGGTACGATATGTGTGTCAGCGTCGTCGGCGGAGATTGTGTTTGCGTCGAACAGTGATATCAATACGCCACATTTGGCCTACGTTTTGATTAACGGAATTTACTTTCATGAGCATACATGTACTCACAACTGGCGGCACCATTGATAAAGTCTATTTCGACGCTACGAGTGAGTTTGAAGTGGGCGAGCCCACGGCGGGTCTTATTTTGCGCGAATCGCGCGTCACCGTCGATTTTACCGTCACGCCGCTGATGCGTAAGGACAGCCTCGAGCTGACGGACGATGATCGAGCGGAAATCGTGCGGGCTGCCATGGCATCGAACGAGACGCAAATTTTGATCACTCATGGTACCGATACAATGACGGATACGGCCAAAGCCCTTTTGGCGTCCGGTATCCGAGAGCAGGGCAAAACCGTGGCGATCACCGGCGCATTAAATCCGGCGCGCTTCCGATCCACCGATGCCATTTTTAATGTCGGGATGGCCGTGGCGGCGGTACAAAGTCAACCGCCTGGTGTGTACATCACGATGAATGGTCAAGTGTTCGAGGGCGACAAAGTTCAGAAAAACCTCGACAAAAAAGCGTTTGAGTCGGTTTAGCCGCTGCGCTACGTGACTGTCAACTGGAGTAAGGCATGAGATATCGTACGACCCAATTCGGACTCTTGACGCTTCTGTGTGTGCTGAGCCTGACTGCGGCAGCGCAATTGGAAAACGTTAAAATAACCACGACAAAGATCACCGATTCGATCTACATGCTTCAGGGTCGTGGCGGGAATATCGGCGTATCGATCGGTGCGGATGGCGTGTTTTTGGTCGACGACCAGTTTGCGCCGTTGACACAGAAAATTTCTGCGGCCGTGGCTGCACTGAGTGATAAGCCAATTAAATTTGTCGTGAACACGCACTGGCACGGTGATCACACGGGCGGCAATGAAAACCTTGGGAAGCAAGGCGTGACCATTGTGGCCCATGACAATGTGCGCAAACGCATGAGCACCGATCAGGTGCTCAAAGCGTTTAATCGGCCGGTGCCAGCCTCGCCGGATGGTGCGCTACCGGTGATCACGTTTAATCGCGCCATGACTTTTTACTTCAATGAAGAAGAAATTAAGGTTGAACATTATCCGTACAGTCACACGGACGGTGATTCGATATTGTTTTTTAAAAACCTCGGTAAGATCGTCATGGGGCACTTCAGTACGGAACAAGTTGCGCGGTATCACACCGGTTACTTTGCCTCCTCCCGCCAGCACGGTATTGGCGAGCGTTCCCATAAGGCCAACTCTGGCGCCACCATAAACGAGCCGTAGATCCCGGCTTATCAATTCCGATCCCAGTTGTTTCGCTGCTTTACTATAGGCGGGATCGACACCACTGGCGGAGCCGCAATATACACAAATTGAATTCATACCTTTGTTTCTCTCACCTGCGCAACAATAGTAGCCAGCGTCCAATATTCAACACATTTGCCAGTGCAGCTGCGAAATAGGTCAGCGCAGCGGCTTGCAAAATCTTGCGTATAGCCGGCAAATGGGACTGCTCCACATACTCCCCGTTTGTGAGTATCGGCAATGCCTTGTTGAAACTGGCA
>JBCCHD010000061.1 GCA_039028935.1 Pseudomonadota bacterium
GAGATGGTGATGCCGGGTGACAACGTGCAGATGACTGTTGAGCTGATTGCACCGATCGCGATGGAAGACGGACTGCGTTTTGCTATCCGCGAAGGTGGCCGCACTGTCGGCGCTGGCGTGGTCGCGAAAATTATCGACTAACGTCGGTCCGGTCCGATCAGCCTGCTGCGATGACGATAAGCAGGGCGAGCGCGCTTGATGACGGGCGCGGCAGTAGCAGTAAGTAGTAAAAGTTGGATACGTTTCGGCCGGTCTTTATGACCGGCCTTGGCGTCCATAGCTTAAGGAGAAGGCCAGTAGCTCAATTGGCAGAGCGACGGTCTCCAAAACCGTAGGTTGGGGGTTCGATTCCCTCCTGGCCTGCCAAGCGCATTAACCGGTTTGGTATAACAGTATGAGTACTTCCAAAACAGACACCGTCGAGCCAGGCTTCGGCGATAAATTGCTGATCGCGTTGGCGGTCGGTGCCGTAGCTGCAGGTATTGTCGGCTTCTATTATCTAGAGGGGCAGGCAGCGTATTTGCGTTTCCTGGCGGTCGTTGGCGGTCTAGCCGCCGGTGCCTTTATTGCCACGCTATCCGAATACGGCAAACGCTTCTGGAGCTTCGTGCAGGGCGCGAAGATCGAGTGGCGCAAAATGGTTTGGCCATCGCGACAGGATGCGATCGGTCAGGCGGTCGCGGTCGTATTGTTTGCGTTTGTCATGGGGTTCTTCTTCTGGGGACTCGATTTCATTTTGCAGGCGGGTCTCGAATTTTTCCGGGGTACGAGCTAGATGGCGCTTCGCTGGTATGTGGTTCACGCGTATTCGAACTTTGAGCATAAAGTTCGTCAGTCGCTGATTGAGCGCATCAAAATGCACGGTCTCGAAGACAAGTTCGGCGAGATATTAGTGCCCACCGAAGAAGTGGTGGAAATGAAAGAAGGCAGCAAGCGTCGCAGCGAGCGCAAGTTTTTTCCGGGGTATGTGTTGGTCCAGATGGAAATGGACGAGGACACCTGGCACCTCGTAAAAGAAGTGCCGAAAGTGTTGGGCTTTATCGGCGGCTCGTCCGATCGACCGGCGCCCATCACGGATCGCGAAGCCGACATTATCTTGCAACGCGTGCAAGAGGGTGTCGACAAGCCACGGCCGAAAGTGTTGTTTGAGCCCGGCGAAGTGGTGCGCGTGATCGATGGTCCGTTCAATGATTTCAACGGGGTCGTCGATCAGGTCAACTATGAGAAAAGTCGACTCCGAGTGGCGGTGCAAATTCTCGGCCGGTCGACGCCGGTTGAACTTGATTTCGGGCAGGTCGAAAAAGCCTAAGCGCTTTTCGGCGTTGCCAAAGATTCGCGTCAGCTTTCGGGTTGACACAACAGCAGCGGTTTTGCGTTACGCAATTCGGTGCACGGGGAGCCTCACGGCGCTTGTACCCATCAGGAGAAAAACATGGCTAAGAAAATTGACGGCTACATTAAGCTGCAAATTCCGGCTGGACAGGCAAACCCCAGTCCGCCGGTCGGTCCCGCGCTCGGTCAGCACGGCGTCAACATCATGGAGTTTTGCAAGGCGTTTAATGCCCATACCGGCAGCATGGAGCCCGGTATGCCGATTCCGGTGGTGATCACGGTTTATAACGACCGCAGTTTCACGTTTATTTCGAAGACGCCGCCGGCAGCCGTGCTGCTTAAGAAGGCAGCTGGCATTAAAAGCGGTAGCGGCGAGCCCAACACCAAGAAAGTGGGCAAAGTCACGCGGGCGCAACTTGAAGAGATTGCTAACGTAAAAATGCAAGACCTCAATGCGAAAGACATTGACTCAGCGATCAACATTATCGCCGGTAGCGCCCGCAGTATGGGCCTTGAAGTGGAGGGTTAGTCATGGGTGCCATGTCAAAGCGAAAGAAAGCGACGCGCGAAAAGGTCGATAGCAATAAGTTTTATGCCATTGATGAGGCGATTGGTCTGGTCAAAGAACTGGCCACGGCGAAGTTTCGTGAGTCGGTTGATGTGTCGGTAAATCTCGGCGTTGACCCACGCAAATCAGACCAGGTTGTGCGCGGCGCCACAGTGCTGCCAAACGGCACGGGTAAAGATGTGCGCGTGGCGGTGTTTGCGCAGGGCGCTAATGCTGAGAAAGCCACCGCGGCGGGTGCCGATCTGGTTGGCTTCGATGATCTGGCCGAGTCCATTCAGGGCGGCGAAATGAATTTTGATGTGGTGGTGGCGACGCCCGACGCGATGCGCGTGGTCGGTAAGCTGGGCCAGATCTTGGGTCCTCGTGGACTCATGCCTAACCCGAAAGTGGGTACGGTGACCGCGGATGTCGAAACGGCAGTAAAAAACGCCAAAGCCGGTCAAGTGCGTTATCGCACGGATAAAGCGGGCATCATTCACTGCACGATTGGTAAAGCCGATTTCGACGTTGCCAAGCTGCAGGAAAATCTCTCAGCGCTGATGGGCGATCTGCAGAAAGCCAAGCCCACCTCCGCTAAAGGTGTCTATTTTCGAAAAGTTACCGTGTCTTCCACGATGGGGCCCGGCGTAGTCGTTGATCAATCTACGCTGAACCTCTAACCGGCAGACGCAGTCAGGAACAGAGCATGCTCTGGCGCACAGGATGTGCGTGCAACACTTGGGCCGCAAAAGTAGCCCGGGTGTTGCTCATCAAAGACCGTAGGTGCTCGAGTCAGTATTCGATCGAGCTTAATTATCCTGCGTAGATGGTGTTACCTAAGTCAGTTTGGCCGCGGTCACCGTCAATTGGGTGAACGGCGTCGTAATAACGCGTCGTTTGATGTTTGACCACTGTCAGGAGATGTCGAATGGCATTGACTTTAAGCAAAAAGAAAGAAGTGGTCGCGGAAGTGAATGCGGTGGCATCCGAAGCCTTATCGGCGGTGGGTGCTGAGTACCGTGGGCTGACGGTTGAACAGCTGACCGAGTTGCGTGTTGAAGCGCACAAGTCAGGTGTTTTTCTGAAGGTCGTCAAAAACTCGCTGGCTAAGCGCGCGTTGGCGGGCACCGACTTTGAGTGCATGAACGACTCACTGGTCGGTCCTATCATTCTGGCGTTTTCGATGGAAGACCCAGGCGCAGCGGCTCGCATTGTTAAAGACTTCACGAAAGGCAACGACAAGCTGGTTGTCAAAATGCTGTCGGTTGGTGGTGATCTACTGCCCGCCAGTGATTTGGCAAGAATGGCGTCACTGCCGACCCGCGATCAGGCGATTGCGATGCTCATGGGTGTAATGAAAGCACCGATCGAGAAGTTCGTACGCACACTGGCAGAACCGACGACGAAGATGGTCCGCACGATCGATGCGGTACGCGCGCAAAAAGAAGCGGCGTAGCGTCACGGTTCGACTACATATTTGGTAACACTTAAAAAGATTAATTGGAGTAAGAAATGGCTGTTTCAACTGACGAAATTTTAGATGCGATCTCAGGCATGAGCGTGATGGAGGTTGTTGACCTCATCAGCGCGATGGAAGAGAAATTTGGTGTCACGGCGGCTGCCCCAGTGGCAGTGGCGGCTGCAGGCCCTGCTGAAGGCGGCGCCGCGGCGGAAGAAAAGACTGAGTTTGACGTTGTTATGACCAGCTTCGGCAGCAACAAAGTGCCGGTGATTAAAGCGGTTCGCGGCATCACGGGTCTGGGTCTTAAAGAAGCCAAAGAATTGGTTGAAGGCGCGCCTTCACCAATTAAAGAAGGCGTCAACAAAGACGAAGCCGAAGACATCAAGAAGCAACTGGAAGAAGCCGGCGCTTCGGTCGAAGTCAAGTAATCGATCGTTGTTGGTTTCGGGTCGGCAGGACGTGTCCTGCAGGTCCTGATAGCGCATGTGCCGGCGGTTTTTAACCGCCGGCTTTTGCGGTTTATCAAAAAGCAGATTTTTGGGGTGACGGGCTGCCCCAGTTCCAGGCGGAACGAATAACGGTCCGGAGCAAATAGATGAGGTCACCGACCATGGCTTATGCTTTTACTGAGAAAAAGCGCATTCGTAAAGACTTTGGCAAACGCCCAAGTATCCTCAACGTTCCTTACTTGCTGTCGATTCAGCTTGATTCCTATCGAAAGTTCTTGCAGGCCGACACGCCTGTGGAAGACCGTATCGACCAGGGATTGCACGCTGCGTTTCAGACCGTGCTGCCAATTGTCAGCTACAGCGGCAACGCAGCGCTCGAATATGTGAGCTATCGCCTCGGCAAGCCGATTTTCGACGTCAAGGAATGTCAACTGCGTGGTCTAACCTATGCGGCGCCGTTGCGAGTCAAAGTGCGTTTGGTGATCTACGATAAAGAAGCCTCGGGCGCCAAGAAACCGGTCAAAGAAGTGCGAGACCAGGAAGTGTATCTGGGCGAATTGCCGCTGATGACCGAAAACGGCACGTTTGTGATTAACGGCACCGAGCGGGTGATTGTGTCTCAGCTTCACCGCTCTCCTGGCGTGTTCTTCGATCACGACAAAGGTAAAACGCATTCCTCGGGTAAAGTGCTCTACTCTGCCCGTGTGATTCCTTACCGTGGTTCTTGGTTGGACTTTGAGTTCGATCCAAAAGATGGCGTGTTCTCCCGAATCGACCGTCGACGCAAGTTGCCGGTGACGATCATTTTGCGAGCGCTGGGTCTTGAGAATCATGAAATTCTCGATATTTTCTTTGAGAAAAATAAGTTCGAATTCCAAGGTGATGACATCACCATGGATCTCGATCCTGAGCGACTCAAAGGTGATACTGCCGGTTTTGACCTTGTCGTCGGCGGCAAGGTGCTGGTCGAGGAAGGGCGTCGCATCACCGCGCGTCACGTGCGTGAACTGACCAAAGCGAAAGTCACCTCGATGGCGGTGCCGCCAGATTACCTGGTCGGTAAAATTGGGGCGCACGATGTCGTCGATCCGGAAACGGGCGAGGTTCTAGCGACAGCAAACGACGAACTCATCCTTGAACAGGTAGAGTCTTTTGTAAAAGCCGGTATTACTGAAATTGAGACGTTGTACGTCAACGATCTTGACCGCGGTCCGTTTATCTCGAACACGCTGCGTATCGATACGACAACCAATCGACTTGAGGCGCTGGTTGAAATTTATCGCATGATGCGCCCGGGCGAGCCGCCCACTAAAGACGCGGCGGAGAACCTGTTTCAAAACTTGTTCTTTAACCCGGAGCGCTATGATCTGTCGGCTGTGGGGCGCATGAAGTTCAATCGCCGCGTGGGGCGTAAAGATTCGGAAGGCGAAGGCATTCTCTCGCGCGAAGATATCATTGCAGTCCTCAAAACGCTGATCGACATCCGAAATGGCAAGGGCGTTGTTGACGACATCGACCATCTCGGTAACCGTCGAATTCGCAGCGTTGGCGAAATGGCCGAGAACGCTTTCCGTATTGGTCTTGTCCGCGTTGAGCGCGCCGTCAAAGAGCGCCTGACGTCGGCTGAAGCGGACGGTTTGATGCCGCAAGAAATGATTAACGCCAAACCCGTGGCCGCTGCCGTCAAAGAGTTTTTCGGTTCCAGTCAACTCTCGCAGTTCATGGATCAGAACAACCCGCTGTCGGAAGTGACCCACAAACGCCGCGTGTCGGCGCTTGGTCCGGGCGGCCTGACGCGTGAACGCGCCGGGTTTGAGGTGCGCGATGTTCACCCGACGCACTACGGTCGGGTATGTCCGATTGAAACGCCTGAAGGGCCAAACATCGGCCTGATTAACTCGCTGGCAGTCTATGCCCGCACCAACGACTACGGCTTTCTCGAAACACCGTATCGAAAGGTGAAAGATGGAAAGGTGACGGCTGATATTGAATATTTGTCGGCCATCGAAGAGAGCGAATACGTTATTGCTCAGGCCAACGCGGAGCTCGACGACAGCGGCCAATTCGAGGATGAACTTGTGTCTTGCCGACACATGAACGAGTTTACGATGACGGGTCCGGAGCGAATCCAGTATATGGATGTGTCGCCGCGCCAGATCGTGTCTGTTGCCGCGTCGCTTATTCCTTTCTTGGAACATGACGATGCAAACCGCGCGCTCATGGGTTCAAACATGCAGCGACAGGCGGTGCCGACGCTGCGAGCTGAAAAGCCGTTTGTCGGCACGGGCATGGAGCGTACCGTGGCGGTCGACTCGGGTGTTACGGTTGTCGCACGTCGCGGCGGCAAAGTGGATTCAGTGGACGCCTCGCGTATCGTCATTCGTGTGAACGACGACGAGACCGTCGCCGGTGAATCGGGTGTGGATATTTACAACCTCACTAAATACACCCGCTCCAACCAAAACACCTGCATCAACCAGCGGCCGTTGGTGCTGGCAGGCGATGCGGTGGCGCGTGGCGATGTGATGGCCGATGGGCCGTCCACGGATTTGGGCGAGCTCGCGCTCGGTCAGAACCTACTCGTCGCGTTTATGCCGTGGAATGGTTACAACTTTGAAGACTCGATTTTGATCTCAGAACGTGTCGTTCAAGAAGACCGATTCACGACGATTCATATCGAAGAACTGGCGTGTGTCGCGCGCGACACGAAACTGGGTTCTGAAGAGATCACGGCGGATATCCCGAACGTGGGTGATTCGGCGCTTGGCAAACTTGACGAGTCCGGTATCGCGTACATCGGTGCGGAAGTAAAAGGCGGGGACATTCTCGTCGGCAAGGTGACGCCGAAGGGCGAATCTCAGCTCACGCCGGAAGAGAAACTGCTGCGCGCGATTTTCGGTGAAAAAGCCAGCGACGTAAAAGACACGTCGCTGCGTGTACCGCCTGGCATGGACGGCACAGTGATTGACGTGCGGGTCTTTACACGCGACGGCGTCGACAAAGACTCACGTGCGTTGGCCATTGAGGCAGCCGAGCTCGAGAGCGTGCAGAAAGATCTTTCCGATCAGCAGCGTATTCTCGAAGGCGACGTGTTTGAGCGTATCGAGCGTCTGCTGACCGGCAAAGTCGCGGAGGGTGGTCCGGACGGGCTCAAGTCAGGATCCAAAGTGACCGCGCAGTATCTGGCCGATCTCGAGCGCAAGAAGTGGTTCGAAATTCGCCTGCGCAGTGAAGAGGCGAATAAGCAGCTCGAAGAGGCGGCCAAACTGCTGGCCGACCAGGAAGAGGGCTTCCGCAAAAAATACGAAGAGAAACGCGTCAAAATTACCGCCGGTGACGATCTCGCGCCGGGCGTGCTTAAGATGGTCAAGGTGTACCTTGCCGTTAAGCGTCGCGTTCAACCCGGCGACAAGATGGCCGGTCGCCACGGCAACAAAGGTGTGATTTCCACCATTGTGCCGGTGGAAGACATGCCATACATGGAGGACGGTACGCCAGTCGATATCGTGCTCAACCCGCTGGGTGTGCCGTCACGCATGAACGTCGGCCAGGTGCTTGAGACGCATCTTGGTTGGGCCGCGCGAGGACTCGGTCTGAAGATCGGCAAGATGCTGGACGACAAGGGCGAGGTCACTGAGCTACGCGATTTCCTCGACAAAGTGTACAACCAGTCGGGCGGTCGCGAGGAAGATATTACGAGCCTAAGCGACCACGAGGTACTGGAACTTGCCGGCAACCTGCGCAGCGGCGTGCCGATGGCAACGCCGGTGTTTGATGGTGCTGCTGAGACGGAAATTCGCAACATGTTTAAGTTGGCGGATATGCCCGAGTCAGGACAAACCCAGCTCATCGACGGCCGCACGGGCCAGTATTTCGATCGGCACACCACGGTCGGCTACATGTACATGCTGAAGCTCAATCACCTCGTCGATGACAAGATGCATGCGCGTTCCACTGGGCCTTACAGTCTGGTAACGCAACAGCCACTGGGTGGTAAAGCACAGTTCGGTGGACAGCGATTCGGAGAGATGGAGGTCTGGGCGCTCGAGGCCTATGGCGCTTCCTACACACTCCAGGAAATGCTGACGGTTAAATCGGACGATGTGCAAGGTCGAACCAAGATGTACAAGAACATTGTCGATGGCGAACACGCCATGGATCCGGGTATGCCCGAATCGTTTAACGTTTTGGTCAAAGAAATTCGCTCTTTGGGCATCAACGTTGAACTCGAGCAGGATCCAACCACGTAACGCAATCCGCGACAGCAGTTTGGGTTACGCCAGCGCGTAAGAAACACAGCAAATCCTGAATGGATGGGTGACATATGAAAGACCTATTGAAATTGTTCAAACAGCAGGCTCCGGTTGAAGACTTCGATGCAATCCGCATCGGTCTTGCTTCACCGGACATGGTGCGTTCGTGGTCATTTGGAGAAGTCAAAAAACCAGAGACCATTAACTACCGTACGTTCAAGCCCGAGCGTGATGGTCTGTTTTGCGCCAAGATTTTTGGCCCAGTCAAGGATTACGAATGCCTTTGCGGTAAGTACAAACGCCTCAAGCACCGCGGTGTCGTGTGTGAAAAATGTGGCGTTGAAGTGACGCAGTCAAAAGTTCGACGCGAGCGCATGGCGCATATCGAACTGGCGTCGCCAGTTGCCCATATCTGGTTCCTAAAATCACTGCCCTCGCGCATTGGCCTTATGCTCGACATGACCCTGCGTGAAATTGAGCGTGTACTGTACTTCGAGGCGTTCGTGGTGGTCGACCCCGGCCTGACGCCGCTCGAGCGTGGCAGTCTCATGTCCGACGATGGCTATCTTGAAGCCATTGAAGAGCATGGCGATGAGTTTGATGCGCGCATGGGTGCAGAAGCCGTGCATGAAATGCTGCGCACACTTGACCTCAACGAAGAGATTGAGAAAGTGCGGGAAGAGATCGCCGGAACGAAGAGCGAAACTCGAATCAAACGCGCGTCGAAACGTCTTAAGCTGCTTGAAGCGTTCATCGAATCGGGCAATAAGCCCGAATGGATGGTGCTGACGGTTCTGCCGGTGTTGCCACCTGACTTACGCCCATTGGTGCCGCTGGAAGGGGGGCGATTCGCAACGTCTGATTTGAACGATCTGTATCGACGTGTGATCAACCGCAACAACCGACTGCGTCGCCTGCTTGAACTTAACGCACCCGACATCATCGTGCGAAACGAAAAGCGGATGCTGCAGGAGTCTGTGGATGCGCTGCTCGACAACGGTCGACGTGGTCGCGCGATTTCCGGCACAAACAAGCGACCGCTCAAATCGCTTGCGGACATGATCAAAGGTAAGCAGGGGCGCTTCCGTCAAAACCTCCTGGGTAAGCGTGTTGATTACTCCGGTCGTTCGGTGATCGTGGTGGGTCCGACGCTTAAGCTGCACCAGTGTGGTTTGCCTAAGAAGATGGCGCTTGAGCTCTTCAAGCCGTTCATTTTCAGTCGATTGCAGAAAAAAGACCTTGCACAAACAATCAAGGCCGCCAAACGCTTGGTGGAGCGAGAGGGGCCCGAAGTTTGGGATATTCTCGCTAAAGTCATTCGTGAGCATCCAGTCATGCTTAACCGTGCACCGACACTGCACCGATTAGGCATTCAGGCGTTTGAGCCGGTGCTCATCGAGGGTAAAGCGATTCAGTTGCACCCGTTGGTGTGCACGGCGTTCAACGCGGACTTTGACGGCGACCAAATGGCCGTGCACGTGCCGCTATCGATTGAGGCCCAGCTTGAAGCACGCGCACTGATGATGTCGTCCAACAACATTTTGTCGCCTGCCAATGGCGAGCCCATTATTGTGCCGTCTCAAGACGTGGTGCTTGGGCTGTATTTCATGACGCGCACACGGGTCAATGCCAAAGGCGAAGGCATGTTCTTCTCCGACATTGACGAAGTTCATCGTGCGCACGAAAACGGCGTGGCGGATCTGCAGGCTATGGTCAAAGCGCGCATCCGTGACACCTGGACGGATGAAAATGGTGACGTGCAGACCAAATACCGGGTGGTTGATACGACGGTTGGCCGAGCGCTGATCTCAGAAATCCTGCCGGAAGGACTGGCGTTTGAACATGTCAATCAGGATCTCAATAAGCGTGCGATTTCCAATCTGATTAACCGCAGCTATCGGGTGTGCGGGCTTAAGAAGACCGTCGTTTTCGCGGACAAACTGATGTACACCGGTTTTAGCTACGCCACCAAATCGGGCGTGTCGATCGGCATCGGCGACATGGTCGTGCCGGCCGAGAAGTCCGGTATTTTGGCGGCAGCAGAAACCGACGTTCGCGAAATTGAAGATCAGTACGCGTCCGGCTTGGTCACGAACGGCGAACGCTACAACAAAGTTGTCGACATTTGGTCACGCACCAACGACCAAGTTGCGAAAGCTATGATGAACAAGCTCGGTACTGAGCAAGTCGTCGCAGCTGATGGATCGGAAGTCGAACAAGAGTCGTTCAACTCGATTTACATGATGGCCGATTCGGGCGCGCGAGGTAGTGCCGCTCAGATCCGTCAGCTCGCCGGTATGCGAGGCCTTATGGCCAAACCCGACGGGTCGATTATCGAAACGCCGATCACCGCCAACTTCCGCGAAGGTCTGAATGTTCTGCAGTACTTCATCTCGACCCACGGCGCACGTAAAGGTCTGGCCGATACGGCGCTCAAAACGGCAAACTCCGGGTATTTGACCCGACGCCTGGTCGATGTTGCTCAGGATCTGGTGGTGACGGAAGTGGATTGCGGCACCCAGAATGGCCTGCTCATGGCGCCGATCGTTGAAGGCGGCGACGTGGTGGAAGGTTTGGGTGAGCGTGTGCTCGGTCGTGTGTTGGCCGTGGACGTGCTCAAGCCGGGCACCGAGGAAGTCTTGCTCGAAGCCGGTACGCTGATCGATGAGAAACTAGTCGAGCTGCTCGAAGAGATGTCAGTCGATCAAGTGCTCGTCCGATCGCCGATCTCCTGCGAAACCCGCTATGGCGTTTGTTCCATGTGCTACGGGCGTGACCTGGCGCGTGGACACCTGATCAACCAAGGCGAGGCCGTTGGTGTGATCGCCGCGCAGTCTATCGGTGAACCCGGTACGCAGCTGACGATGCGCACGTTCCACATTGGTGGTGCTGCTTCTCGAGCCGCTGCAGTCAGCAGTGTTGAAACCAAGCACGCCGGTAGCATTCGCTTGCACACGATGAAAACAGTTGCCCACTCCAAAGGGCACTTGGTGGCGGTTTCGCGTTCAGGCGAAATCGGCATCATCGATGAGTTTGGTCGTGAGCGCGAACGCTACAAAGTGCCCTATGGCGCCAACATCACCGTCAACGAGGGCGATGAAGTTGCGGCGGGACAGGTTGTGGCAAATTGGGATCCGCACACGCACCCGGTTGTCACCGAGGTCGCGGGTCGCATTAAGTTCCAAGACTTTGAAGAGGGCGTGACGGTATCGGCCGAGACCGACGAATTTACCGGCGTCACGAGTTTGGTGATCACTGATCCTAAGCAGCGCGGTTCGGCGGGCAAAGACTTGCGCCCTCAAGCCATGCTGGTGGATGAAAATGGCGACAGCATTTGTTTTGCCAACACCGACATTCCGGCGGTTTACACGCTACCGGCCGGTGCGGTGATCAACCTTGAAGACGGTGCGAGCGTGGAAGTGGGTGACGTGCTTGCCCGAATTCCACAAGAGGGTTCAAAGAACCGCGACATCACCGGTGGTCTGCCACGTGTGGCCGACTTGTTTGAGGCGCGCAAGCCCAAAGAGTCAGCCATTTTGGCCGAAGTGACCGGTACCATTTCGTTTGGTAAGGAAACAAAAGGTAAGCGTCGACTCATTATCACCGGCGATGGTGATGATGATTTCGAAGGCCTGATTCCAAAATGGCGTCACCTGTTGGTCTTCGAAGGTGAAACCGTGGCCAAGGGTGAGATCATCGCAGAGGGTGAAGAGAGCCCGCATGACATTCTGCGCTTGCGTGGCGTTGACCGTCTGGCCGATTACTTGGTGAAAGAGATTCAGGAGGTGTATCGACTTCAGGGTGTGCGGATTAATGATAAGCACATCGAAGTCATCATCCGCCAGATGCTTCGCAAGGTCGAAATCACCGATCCGGGCGACAGTAATTTGCTGCGCGGTGAGCAAGTGCATCGCTCCAGTCTCTATGAGATCAACGATAAGCTCGTGGCCGAGGACAAGGAGCCGGCGGTATTTGAGCCGATCCTTCTGGGTATTACCAAGGCGTCGCTGGCAACCGAGTCGTTCATTTCAGCGGCTTCGTTCCAGGAGACCACACGTGTATTGACCGAAGCGGCGGTGCGCGGATTACGTGACGACTTGCGCGGATTGAAGGAAAACGTGATCGTCGGGCGCCTTATTCCAGCGGGTACAGGCTTTGCGCATCATCAAGAAATGCGTCAGTCGCGCGTCACCAAAACGACCGATGAGCTGCTGGCTGAAGAGCTTGAGGCGCACAGTCTGGCCGAGGCCGCGGCAGAAAACAGCGAAATTGAGGCCGGTTCGCAGGTCGATGGTGCCGAAACGGAGGCATCGGTGGCGGCAGAAGGAGAGGAGACGGCGGAGGCGGTCGAGTCTTCAGAAGCACCGACTGAAGAGGGGCCGAAGAGCGGCGACGAATCCTGAGGATTTTGCGCTGCACAATGCTTGACATGTCCGGGGGTCGGCACATAGAATTTCGGCCCTTTTGACAGGTTTGGCGACCCACTCGTTGCCTGGACCGCGGTCAAAGGCAAGTTTGACAGGCTGCAGGCCGACCATTGCGTCGGCCTGCAGTTTTTGTGCGTATTGCGACTCTGAGTATCGGCAGCAGGCTGTCGGATGGTCAGGGTAAATTAGCTTGATAAACAAAGATGTAATTCATCGAGAGACACTATGGCAACAACCAATCAACTCGTCCGCAAGGGCCGTCGTACCAAAGTGGATAAATCCACGGTACCTGCGCTGGCCGCTTGTCCACAAAAACGCGGTGTGTGCACACGCGTTTACACCACCACGCCCAAGAAGCCGAATTCGGCCATGCGCAAAGTCGCTCGTGTGCGACTCACCAATGGCTTTGAGGTCACAAGCTACATCGGTGGCGAGGGACATAACCTTCAGGAGCACTCAGTGGTGCTGATTCGCGGTGGACGTGTGAAAGACTTGCCGGGTGTGCGCTATCACACTGTGCGCGGCACGCTTGACTGTGCTGGCGTTAATGATCGCCGGCAGGGTCGGTCGAAGTACGGCGCCAAGCGACCGAAGGGCTAAGCGGCGATCGCTGGCTTTGATCACAGAATTCACCAACAGGTAATAGAACATGTCACGCAGAACTCAGGCTCCTAAACGCATCGTCTTGCCGGATCCCAAATACAAAAACGAAATGCTGGCCAAATTCATGAACATGATTATGGTCGACGGTAAAAAGTCGGTAGCAGAGCGCATTATTTATGGCGCGCTTGATCGCATCGGCGAGCGTAGTGGCCAGATGGATGAAAAAGCTGTTGAGCTTCTCGAAACGGCGCTCGAAAACGTGAAGCCTGCGGTTGAGGTGAAGAGCCGACGCGTGGGTGGTGCAACGTACCAGGTGCCTGTTGAAGTGCGTCCGGCCCGTCGTCAGACGCTAGCTATGCGCTGGATGATCGACGCCGCACGCAAGCGCAATGAAAAAACCATGGCCCACCGTCTTGCGCATGAGCTGCTCGACGCGGCTGAGAATCGCGGTGCAGCCGTGAAGAAGCGTGAAGACACGCACAAGATGGCTGAAGCCAACAAGGCGTTCTCGCACTACCGCTGGTAGGGGAAGCCCAAAGCACAACGCAACACAGAGTACGTAAAGGTGGCCCGTTCTACACCCATTGATCGCTATCGCAACATTGGGATCATGGCGCATATTGACGCCGGCAAAACGACCACCACTGAGCGCATTCTTTTTTACACCGGCGTCTCGCACAAGATTGGCGAAGTGCACGACGGCGCGGCCACCATGGACTGGATGGAGCAGGAGCAGGAGCGAGGCATAACCATCACCTCGGCTGCGACTACCTGTTTCTGGCAAGGCATGGAGCAACAGTACCAGCAGCACCGGATTAATATCATCGATACCCCGGGGCACGTTGATTTCACCATTGAGGTGGAGCGATCGCTGCGGGTGCTCGATAGTGCAGTGGCGGTATTTTGCGCCGTCGGTGGCGTCGAGCCGCAGTCGGAGACAGTGTGGCGACAGGCAACAAAGTACAGCGTGCCGCGCTTGGCGTTTGTCAACAAAATGGACCGCGCAGGGGCTGACTTTCTGCGTGTAGTCGAACAGATTAGAACCCGGTTGGGCGCGAACCCGGTGCCGGTGCAGCTGCCGATTGGTGCAGAAGAACATTTTTCTGGTGTGATCGACCTTCTGTCTATGCAGGCGATTTACTGGGACGAAGATCAAAAAGGTGTGACTTTCGAACGAAGAGAGATTCCGCCTGAACTGCTCGACGAGGCCAATGCCTGGCGAGAAAACATGGTCGAGGCGGCGGCCGAGGCCGACGAGTCGTTGATGGATGCTTACCTTGAAGAGGGTGAGCTGTCGATCGATGACATTAAGAGAGGGCTGCGAGTACGCACGATTGCCAATGAAGTGGTGGTCGCGCTGTGCGGTTCAGCGTTTAAGAACAAAGGCGTGCAGGCGGTGCTCGATGCGGTCGTAGACTACATGCCGTCTCCGGTCGATGTGCCGCCGATTGTGGGCCTCGACCACAACGATCATGAGCTCACGCGGCCGAGCGACGATGAGCAGGCGTTTTCGTCGCTAGCGTTTAAGATTGCCACCGATCCGTTCGTGGGTAATCTGACCTTCATCCGAGTGTATTCGGGTGTGCTTAAGTCGGGTGACACGGTGTTTAACCCGATAAAAGGGAAGAAGGAGCGCATCGGTCGATTGCTGCAAATGCATTCGAATGATCGCGAGGAAATTAAAGAAGTTCGCGCCGGTGATATTGCTGCCGCTGTTGGACTGAAGGATGTGACCACGGGCGACACGCTGTGCGCGTCGTCGGCGGTGATCACGCTGGAACGCATGGAATTTCCGGAGCCTGTTATTTCGGTAGCAGTCGAGCCGAAGACCATCGCTGACCAGGAAAAAATGTCGGTCGCACTGGGCAAGTTGGCCAAAGAAGATCCGTCGTTTGTTGTGCGCACCGAAGAGGAGTCGGGACAGACCATCATATCCGGGATGGGCGAGTTACATCTGGATATTATCGTTGACCGCATGAGCCGCGAATTCAACGTGGTGGCCAATGTTGGTAAGCCGCAGGTGGCCTACCGCGAAGCGATCACCGAAACGGTTACGCAGGAAGGTAAGTTTGTAAAACAAAGCGGTGGTAAGGGCCAGTATGGGCATGTGTTCCTGAAGGTGGAGCCCACCGAGCGCGGCGCGGGTTATGAGTTTGTTGATGAAATAACCGGTGGTGTCGTCCCGAAAGAGTTTATTTCGGCGGTTGATAAGGGCGTGAAGGAGCGTATGCATTCGGGGGTGATTGCGGGCTATCCGACGGTAGATTGCAAAGTCACGTTGTATGACGGTTCGTATCATGACGTTGACTCGAGCGAAATCGCGTTCAAAATCGCCGGCAGTCTGGCGTTTGGAGACGCGGCGCGTAACGCAGGACCCGTGTTGTTAGAGCCGGTCATGCAGGTCGAGGTGGTGACACCGGAAGACTATTTGGGCGATGTGATGGGTGACCTGAATCGTCGCCGAGGGGTAACGCAAGGCATGGAGGAAGCGCCCGCAGGAAGGGTGATTCGTGCCGAGGTGCCGCTAGCCGAGATGTTTGGCTATGCGACCAGCCTGCGCTCGATGAGCCAGGGCCGCGCGACCTACTCGATGGAGTTTGAGAAATACAGCACGGTGCCGAAGGCGGTGGCCGATGCGTTGCTTAATAGAGATTACGGTTAATCGTATTTAAACAGCCTGATGTTCTGCATCAGCAAACTTAAGGTAGATAAGGCTCATGTCTAAGGAAAAATTTGAAAGAAACAAGCCGCACGTAAACGTCGGCACGATTGGTCACGTTGACCATGGGAAGACGACGCTGACGGCGGCATTGACGAAGGTCATGGCGGATGTACACGGTGGCGAGCAAAAAGCTTTCGATCAAATTGACAACGCCCCCGAAGAGCGTGAGCGTGGTATCACGATTGCGACGGCGCACGTTGAGTACGAGAGTGCTGATCGTCACTATGCGCACGTGGATTGTCCAGGTCACGCGGACTACGTGAAGAACATGATCACGGGTGCGGCGCAGATGGACGGTGCGATTTTGGTGTGTTCGGCGGCGGACGGTCCGATGCCTCAGACACGCGAGCACATTTTGTTGGCGCGTCAGGTTGGTGTGCCTTACATCGTGGTGTTTTTGAACAAGGCCGACATGGTTGACGACGAAGAGTTGTTGGAGTTGGTTGAGATGGAAGTACGCGATCTTCTGTCGACGTACGAGTTTCCAGGCGACGACACGCCGATTATTACCGGTTCGGCGCTGAAGGCGCTGGAGGGCGACACGTCCGACATTGGTCAGGGCGCGGTGGTGAAGCTGGTTGAGGCGATGGACTCGTACATTCCGGAGCCAGAGCGAGCGGTTGACGGTGATTTTCTGATGCCGGTTGAAGACGTGTTCTCGATTTCGGGTCGCGGCACGGTGGTCACGGGCCGCATCGAGCGAGGTGTGGTGAACGTGGGTGACGAAGTGGCGATTGTTGGCATCAAAGACACGGTGAAGACCACGTGTACGGGTGTGGAGATGTTCCGCAAGCTGCTGGACCAGGGCATGGCGGGCGACAACGTGGGTGTGCTGTTGCGTGGTACGAAGCGTGAAGAAGTGGAGCGAGGTCAGGTGTTGGCCAAGCCTGGTTCGATCACACCGCACACCAAGTTTGAAGCCGAGGTGTACATTCTGACCAAAGAAGAGGGTGGTCGACACACGCCGTTCTTCAAGGGATATCGCCCGCAGTTTTACTTCCGTACGACGGACGTAACGGGTGCGTGTGAGTTGCCGGACGGTGTTGAGATGGTGATGCCGGGTGACAACGTGCAGATGACTGTTGAGCTGATTGCACCGATCGCGATGGAAGACGGACTGCGTTTTGCTATCCGCGAAGGTGGCCGCACTGTCGGCGCTGGCGTGGTCGCGAAAATTATCGACTAA
>JBCCHD010000062.1 GCA_039028935.1 Pseudomonadota bacterium
ACGCATAACCGGCCGGAGGGAACACTTGATCCTGCCCCACAGGATCACCTTCGTCGATCAACGTTGGCCCACCGCCTTCTTCTGCCGAACTCGCTGATCGACGAAAATGCCCAAACAGCTCGCGACCGAATCCGTGCTCACTGTCGATCACATCGAGAACCGGATGACGCTGATTCAGCTCACCAGCGTCCACATCGAGATCCAGTGAATTGCGTTCTGCATCAAGCCGAATCACGTCGCCATCTCGAATCCGGGCTAGCATGCCGCCTGCGCACGCTTCCGGCGTGACTTGTATGGCCGCCGGGACTTTACCCGACGCACCCGACATTCGCCCGTCGGTGACTAACGCGACGTTGAATCCCTTGTCCTGCAGCACACCCAGTATTGGCGTAAGTTTGTGCAGTTCAGGCATGCCATTTGATTGTGGCCCCTGCTGCTTAAGCACCACCACAACGTTTTGCTCAAGTTCGCCATTTTTGTACGCATCAACCACATCGTTTTGGTCGCTGAATACTCTGGCTGGCGCGGTAACCTTACGATGCACCGGTGCAACGGCCGATGTTTTGATGATGGCGCGACCGATATTGCCGTCGAGTAGTTTTAATCCACCGGTTGGATCAAACGGCGCATCGACGGGTCGAATAATGTCGCGATCGAGTGACTGATTGATACCGTCTCGCCACGCTAGGCCGCCGGACTCAAGAAAAGGCTCCTGTATATAGCGAGACAAACCCTCACCCACCACCGTTTTGACGTTCTCATGAAGCAACCCAGACTTCAGCAACTCACGAATGAGCAACTGAATCCCACCTGCCGCTTGAAAATGATTGACGTCGGCCTTGCCATTTGGATAAACGCGCGCCAACAAGGGCGTGACGTTGCTGAGTTGGTCGAAGTCCTGCCATGAAATCAGAATGCCCGCCGCTCTGGCGATGGTCACTAAGTGCAACGTATGATTCGTCGAGCCACCCGACGCAAGCAATCCCACGATGCCATTCACAATCGCACGCTCATCGACCACATCGGCGATGGGTGTATAGTCCTGGCCAATCGCGGTACGGGATAAAATTTGCGTTGCCGCCGCCATGGTGAGTGCTTTGCGCAAGGGCGTTCCAGGGTTGATAAAGGAGGTGCCGGGCAAATGCAGACCCATAAACTCCATCAAAAGCTGGTTGCTGTTCGCGGTGCCGTAAAACGTACAGGTGCCGGGGCTGTGGTAGGCCCTCGATTCAGACGCCAAAAGCTCATCGCGACCGATTTTACCCTCGGCATACAGCTGGCGAATCTGCGCCTTCTCGCTGTTGCCAATGCCTGTTGTCATGGGGCCGGCTGGCACAAAAATTACCGGCAAATGACCAAAGGCCAGTGCTCCGATTAACAAGCCGGGAACGATCTTGTCGCACACACCCAGGCAGGCTACCGCGTCAAACATATTGTGTGTCAGTGACACCGCTGTCGACATAGCAATCACGTCACGGCTAAACAGCGACAATTCCATACCTGGCTGACCCTGCGTCACCCCATCGCACATGGCGGGCACGCCGCCGGCAAATTGGGCAACGCCACCTGCCGACCACGCCGCCTCTTTTAACAACGCCGGATAGTCTTCCAACGGTTGGTGCGCGGACAACATATCGTTATAAGACGAAACGATACCCAGATTCGGACGCGACTCACCACGCAACGCTGCCTTGCCCTTGGCGCCACAGGCTGCAAACCCGTGCGCCAGGTTGCCACAGGACAAAGCCGTTCTATGGGGCCCTTTACGCTGGGCATCTTCGACGGTGCACAAATAGCGATGTCGCGTTGTTTGGCTGCGCGCGATTATCTTTTGTGTGACATCACGTACAACCGGGTGCAATCCACTCATCCTTCGTTACTCTCTACAGTCACGGAGCCCAGTAAATCGACACAGGAATGTCTCGTTGGTGTAGGGCAATTCGTACGGGATATTGCTCAACCGGACCCGGTAACTTTGCGCTCTCGAGCACCGTTTTTTTTGCCTCGCCAAACATCAGCAGCTTAAGATGTCGCGCACTCAACAGGGCGCTGGGCGTTAACGAAATACGCACGCGCTGTTGACTGGGTACATTTTGAATTGCGCACAACTGATTACTGGCGAGCGCATCGTTTAGATTCGTAGCATCTGGAAACAGCGACGCTGTATGACCATCTGATCCCATACCAAGAATGACGGCATCAAAGGGGCGCGCAATATTGGCTAAGTTGTTATTCGCGAAGTCTTCGGTACGCTCAGGTCGCTCAACGTCTGACACCAAGCTGACGATTTTCGCGTCTCCGGCGACTCCTTGAGACAGCGCATTACTAATCATGCGCTCATTCCGTTCGTCCGAATCGAGTGGCACCAGTCGTTCGTCACTCGGAATAATCGACACTTTGTGCCAAGGCAGTGACGCCTGACTCAACAACTCAAAAAAACGCGCTGGCGATGTCCCCCCGCTTACCACTAGGCTCGCCTCCCCACGGCGACGAATGGCCTGCTCCAGGATCTGGACAATCTGATCGCACAGCGATGCCGATGCAATCTCTCGATCGTGACAAATAGCATGAGTGTTCATCGCTAAAACATCCTAAAAAAGTCTTGCGCGCGCAGATTAGTCAGCCGCTTCCGGGTCATACCATTCCCGCTGATCGCGATCGAGTAACAACGCGGCATCGGTCGGCCCCCAGGAGCCGGCCAGATACGATTCTGGTTTTTGCTGAACCAACTCCCACGACTCGATAATCTGATCGATCCAGCGCCAAGCGGATTCAACTTCATCTCGACGCATAAACAAGGCGGGGTTTCCGCGCAGGACTTCCATTAATAAACGCTCATAGGCATCTGGATAACGCAGCGGGAACGCCTCCGAGAAACTCAAGTTAAGGGGTAACGACTTGAGCTTGAATCCGCCAGGGCCGGGTTCCTTACTCATCATCGTGAGATTCACGCCTTCATTAGGTTGAAGGCGAATAGTCAAACGGTTTGCAACGACCTCGCCTGCCGTATCATCAAAAATCGAATGCGCGACAGGACGAAACTGGATGACAATTTCAGACGCTTTGGTTGCTAATCGCTTCCCCGTTCGAAGATAAAACGGAGTGCCGCTCCATCGCCAGTTATCAATTTCCGCCTTAATCGCAACAAATGTCTCGGTGTTGACACCAGACTCGCGCGACTCCTGCTCTTCAAGCTCGGCCAAATACCCTGGCACAGCCTCTCCGTTTATCGCGCCCGCCTTGTATTGCCCCCGCACCGTGACGCGTTTGACATTGTCCCGCGTAATGGGCCGGAGCGCTTTAAGCACTTTTATCTTCTCGTTCCGAACATCGTCGTGGTCCATGCTCGCCGGCGGTTCCATGGCAACCAGACACAACAGTTGCAACATGTGGTTTTGAACCATGTCTCGAAGAGCGCCAGTACGCGAATAAAATTCAGCACGATTGCCAACGCCAATGTGTTCGGCAACGGAAATCTGAACATGGTCGATCGCGCCGCGACGCCACAACGGTTCAAACAACGAGTTGGCAAACCGCAGTGCTGACAGATTTTGCACGGTCTCTTTGCCAAGGTAGTGATCAATACGATAAATCTGACTCTCCTCGAACACAGCGCCTACGTCGTTATTTATGGTTTGCGCCGACTCGAGATCGGTCCCTACCGGTTTCTCAAGCACAATGCGCGACTGTTGATTTGCTAAACCGGCACCTGTGATATTGCGCGCGGTGACTCCGAACAAAGAAGGTGACATGGCAAGATAAAACACGCGAATCCGCGTCTTGGTTTGATCAAGAAGACTGCTCAGACCATCCCAACCCTCAGCGCTTGTCACATCTTGTTCGTGATAAAACAAGCGCTCAGAGAAACTTTGCCAAGATGACTCGTCCAAATCGCCTTCATCGAGATGCGTCTCAAGCGCTTCTCGCACGAGCGCGCGAAAGTCCTCCAGACCCAGCGCCCCGCGTGACACGGCCACAATGCGACTGTCCTCACTAAACTGACCATCAAGATGACGGTGATACAGAGAGGGCAACAGTTTGCGGCGGGCCAGATCGCCGGTTCCGCCAAATATCACCAGATCAAACGGTTCAACAGGTACAAACTTCGCCATGGAAGATACTCATATTATGTAAAAAAGACGTCAAGACGCGTTGCCAAACAAGAGCCGCATAGGGCGGCCAATCATAATCGATCTCATGGGACAGTCACGCTGTCATCAATACCCCCAGCGAGTGACTGTCCACGGATTACTTACCGCTTGTACTGTAATTTTACTACATTTTTTCGAATAATTCTGGTTATACTGTAATTATTCGCCAACTAGAGTGGTAGTTTTACTATTTATGCTGGACAGAATCCGCCGAATTCAACCATCACTACCCAGCGCAGAGAAACGAGTGGCCACATTGGTGCTGCGTGACCCGGGGCTCATAGCGAGTGGTACCCTGGCTGATGTCTCGGCGGCAGCCGAGGTCAGCGAACCGACAGTTGTTCGGTTTTGCCGATCTGCTGGCACAGACGGGTTTCGCGAGTTCAAAAACCGTCTGACACAGTATCTCGCGTCGTCAAACCATCTGGTACACACCGACGTTGGGCTCACCGATACCACGGAACAAGTGTTTCATAAGGTCATGGGCCGCACGATTAATGCGCTGATTGGTGTGAAACAGCGATACAGTTCAGCCGTTTTTAACGAAATGGTCGACGCGTTAGCACGTGCGAGTCGAATCGATTTTTACGGCATTGGCGCATCTGGACTTGTCGTGGCGGATGCGCAAAACAAATTCTTCCGCCTGGGCGTCCCCTGCAACGCCTATTCCGACTCGCCTACGATTCTCCAATCAGCCGCTTTGACAAATTCAGAATATGCGGTAATCGTGGTATCAAAATCGGGGGAATCACAGACCATCATCAATGCGGCTAAGACTGCAATGGCACAGAAGGCCAACGTCATTGCGATCACGTCGCCAGCATCAACTCTCGCTTCCGTCGTCGATACCTGCGTTCTAGTAGATGTGGATGAGGACACCGGACTATTTACGCCGATGAACTCCCGTATTGCGCAGCTCGCCATTCTCGATGCCGCTCAGGTCGCAACCGCCGTGAAGATGGGTGAGCGCGGTCCACAGAACTTACTCAAAACCAAACGCGCGTTGAATCTGTAGCGGATCGATTTACGGTGTTTTTCGCTGACGGAGTGCCTCATAAAGCACAACGCCCGAGGCGACCGATACATTCAAGCTACTGACGCGGCCGCGCATGGGGATTGAAACCAGCGCATCGCAATTCTCTCGAGTGAGTCGGCGTAGCCCTTTCTCCTCACCGCCCATTACGACACCGATCGGTCCGGTTAGGTTGGAACTGTATACGTCGTCATCCGCGGCATCCGACGTCCCAACTATCCAAACGCCAGCATTGCGAAGCGACTTTAATGTTCGTGCGAGATTCGTTACTTGGACAAATGGCACATACGCACCTGACGCGACTTTACGCGCCACAACAGTGAGCCCGACCGCGCGATTTTTGGGTACGACCACAGCCGTCGCGCCAACACCATCTGCGACGCGCATACACGCCCCGAGATTGCGCGGGTCTTGCACACTATCGAGTATCATCAAGAACGTAGCGTCTCCCGACTCCTGCACCAGTGACATTAAATCGGTTTCACTCAACGCACTGCGAGCTCTTACCTCTAAAACGACACCTTGATGCCGGCCTCCTTCGGTAAGCCGATCAAGCTGCGTCGATGACAATGTCGTTACATGACAACCGACCAGATGCAAACTGTTCTTGATGTGACCCAGGCGCTTATCATCGCGATCTTTTTGTAAAAATGCGGCGAGCACACGCTCAGGGTTTTTATCAAGAATATGTGTGGCTGCATGAAGCCCAAAAACAAGCTCTTTACCGGACATGGACTAACGCCTCCGCCGAGTCGATTTCGCTCGCGTCCGCTGCGTGTTCTTTCGCGTCTTTCGTTTTCGTTCTTTATCGCCGGGTCGCACATTACGGTTGTGTGTCGAATTTTGCATATCAAAATCAATCTTTCGGTCTTCCATGCTCACACCCGCAACCCGCACAACCACCGACTGACCCAACGAGTATCGATCACCGGTTCGGCGCCCCACCAGCTGCAGTCTTTGTGGATCAAAACTGAAATAGTCGTTTCCAAGCGCGGTCACATGAACCAATCCTTCAACAAGCAAATCATCAATCTCAACGAACAACCCAAACTCGGTAACCGATACCACGGTTCCGTTAAACAGTTCACCTACCTTATCCAGCATAAATTCGCACTTAAGCCATTTCTCCACATCGCGACTCGCCTCTTCCGCTCGGCGCTCTGTCATCGAACATTGCTCGCCGAGCTCCTCCATGTGCGACAGATTGTATCCGTAATTTCGCTGCTTTCCTCCGTCAATAATATGAGTAATAGCCCGATGGACGAGCAGATCGGGATACCGTCGAATTGGCGACGTGAAATGCGCGTATTCTTTTAGCGCAAGGCCAAAGTGGCCGTCACATTTTGGCTCGTAAACCGCTTGCATCATTGTTCTCAGCAACGTCATGCTTAGCGCTGTCGAGTCGGGGCGTTGGCTGATTGTTTCCGCCACAGACTTGAGTAGTTTGGGTGTAATGTCGGTACCACGCGGCATTGAAATGCCCGCAGCGCTGAGTAGCCCTCGCAGTTTCTCAACCCGCTCCTCCTCCGGTGGAGGATGATTGCGAAACAGCGCTACAATTTTATGCCGCTTCAAAAACCGCGCTGCCTCGACATTGGCGGTGACCATACATTCTTCGATCAATCGATGCGCGTGGTTTCGAGGGTAGCGAACCACACCCAACACCGCACCGTCTTTATCAAACTCGAATCGCGACTGTGGCAAATCGAGCTCAATGGATCCGCGGCGTTCTCGCGCTTTCGACAAGCTCTCGTACACCGATTTGAGATGCTCAAGATGCGGAATTAAGCGCTTTCTTTTTCGGCGACTAGTTGCGTCCTTTTCCCATAATATCTGATTGACCTCGTGATAGGTCAGCCGAGCAGCCGAGTGCATCACTGCTTTGGCAAAACGGCTTTTGCTCACCTTGCCTTGCGGCGAGACATGCATTTCACAAACCAAACATAGGCGATCCACTTTCGGTTTTAACGAACACAGTCCGTTGGATAGCGCCTCAGGCAGCATGGGTATCACTCTATTTGGAAAGTAGACGGAAGTACCGCGCTGTAACGCTTCGTTATCCAGTGGCGAATCCTGCTCCACGTAGTGCGAGACATCGGCAATCGCAACTACTAAGCGATGGCCGCCGCTCTTGAGCGGTTCAGCAAATACCGCATCATCAAAGTCCTTTGCGTCACTACCGTCGATTGTCACCAACGGCGTGTCCCGAAGATCCAATCTGTTCTGCTTAGCCTGTTTCGGTACACGAGCAGAAAACGCATCGGTTTGCGCCAGCACGTCATCCGGAAATACATGCGGCAATCCGTACGTGCGCACGGCCATGTCCGTCTCAATTCCCGGTTGCGTGACGGCACCCAACACCTCAGTAATGTGTGCGATGGCATGATGCTCATGGCTAGGCATCTGCATCACGCGCGCGACCACCATTTGTCCCGCTCGAGCACCAAGTGACTTACCCTTCGGTATAAGTAGATGGTGGGTAATTCGCGGATTTTCAGGGATGACAAAACCCACCCCCCCTTCTCTGACATAGCGACCGGCAAATTCCTCGCTGCGTCGAGCAAGCACCTCGACAATCCGGCCCTCCGGTCGCCCACGACGGTCGTGACCACTGACGCGAACGGCCACCCTGTCACCATGAAACACGGCCACCATCTGCCTGGGCGACAGATAGATATCGTGCTCTTGATCGGGGACACGCACAAATCCGAAACCATCTCGGTGCGCCATGACTTGTCCTGTCAGCACGGGAATCCGGTTGACCAGGCAAAAATCCCCTCGTCGATTTCGGAGTATTTGGCCGTCGCGGACCATCGCTTTTAGACGATTCGAAATCGCGCCTTTATCTCGCTGGGTTTTAATCCCCAGCAGTTTGTGTAATTTATTTGCGTCTAATGGCGCGTTGTAGGTGTCCATTGTTTTTAAAATGTATTCGCGACTGGGAACGGGCTGCGCGTATCGATTCGCTTCCTGTTCAATCTGCGGATCATGGTCTTTCCATGTTTTTTTCTTACTCATACTGCTTTTTCTAATTCCTCAATTGCTGTGCGCAAGTCTGCAAACAACAACTCTATATGTGATTGATGAGTGCGGTACACGCCAATCGCGACTCGAATTGCGAATCGCTCATTGAGCATTGTCCCGGTTAGATGCACTCTATTTTTCTTATTGATCAAAGCGAGTAATCGCTTAGTGCGATTATTGATCTCACCGATCGTCTCGGCGGGGTTGGGACGGCAGGCAAATGCCAGAATCGACAACTCTGGCTCGGCAAGAACCTCGAGAGCAGGATCGGCTTTTAGGTGCTGACACACGAGTTGCGCCAAATCCAATTTTTCGTCCAGCCTCGCCGCAAACTCATCGGACCCGTGGACTTTGAGCGGCAACCATACTCGCAACCCACGAAAAGGTCGAGTCAATTCTGGCGAAATATCCTTAAAATCCATGATGCCTTCGTCTGCGCTCGAATCGGGAAGATAATCGGCGTGCTCCTGGAACGTTTCCTGTAACCATCGCCCATTCCGGACCAATAGCGCTCCAGTCCCATATGGGAGAAAGAGGGTCTTATGAGGATCCAGCGCGACGGAGTGTGCGCGGTCAAGACCCT
Organism: Pseudomonadota bacterium; assembly: GCA_039028935.1. Lineage (NCBI taxonomy): Bacteria > Pseudomonadati > Pseudomonadota > Pseudomonadota bacterium. The sequence continues at coordinate 8,792 of JBCCHD010000062.1, forward strand.
TCAAAGCGGCGCCACCTCGTTCGGTTAGACAGAAAAAACCGCCGTAGGCGGCGTCAATGTGAAACCACATATTTTGATCCGCGGACAGTGTCGCCAGCTCATCGAGGGGATCCACCGCACCCGTATTGGTCGTGCCGGCTGTCGCAACGATCATCATTGGTTTCAGCCCATTTGCCCGATCTTTTTGAATCATTACATCAAGGTCACTTGTCGACATTCGAAAGTGACTGTCCGTTCGGACCACACGTAGGCGATTAGCGTTGAAGCCGGTGAATCGAGCGGCCTTGGACAGGCACTGATGCGCTTGATCGGAGATATAGATCGTGGCTTCGGCGAAAGTCTCCTCGCACATGACTGTCCGCGCTACACAGAAGGCAGATTGGTTCGCTAGTGAGCCTCCAGATGTCATAAAGCCCTTCGATTCTTGAGGAAAACCGACGATTTGCGCGAACCACCGAATAACGTCTGCTTCAATCTCACTGAGCGCGGGCGCGACCGGATAGGCTCCGACATAGCGATTGATGGTGTTTGAGATTAAGTCGGCCAGCGCCGCCATGAATATTCCACCACCCGGCACGTACCCCATGAATCCACCGGAAATCGGGCTTAGGGACGGCGGAACCGCTTCTTCAAAAAGCACGTCGAGTACGGACGATAATTCTGACCCGGTCCGCGGAATCTCCTCGCGAAGATCTTTCAATGCATCGGCTGAAATGGAATGACTTGCGTCGACCGGTGTACTCGCAAGCGAGTCAATAAAGGGGACTAGACGCTCGGTTATTTCCTTTGTCAGCCGATACATCTGAGGACCCGAAACCTCCAATGGATAAATCGGCTTTGGCGACGTTTTCACGCACTCAGATTAGCAAACAACCTGTGGATTTGACACATAAAATTCAATCTCCATTGACAAGAATTACGGGTCTCGGTACAGTCTCGCCTCGGTTGCCCAGGTGGCGGAATTGGTAGACGCGCTAGCTTCAGGTGCTAGTATTCGAAAGGATGTGGGAGTTCAAGTCTCCCCCTGGGCACCATTCCCAAAATAGTCGTTTTATGCGAGCCGCATTTACCCTCCTCTTTGTTCTTCTCCTTCAGCTCGCATGTTATCCGAGAACGGATTGGCGCAGCTTCTCAACTGACAAAACCCCATCAAACTGGCCTTCTGTCTTTGAACTGGACAGTCGCGTACTTGAGACGGGAAACGTGCCGTTTGTACCGCACACTGGTACTGGCAAGTTCCAGCGCTATTTGGCACAAAATGTGCCCTTTTCACCGATTGAGAATCTGCGTCACGATCTTGAAAACACTCTAGACCAAAAACTGAGTCATCGCGGAGAAGCGCATATTACCGTAATCACTCCTCCTGAATATGAGCGACTGTCCTCTGCCTTATCGATTGATTCAATCAATCTCCTGCTTGCAAACCGGATCCAACAACAAGAATTTTCGATTGACTGTCTAGGAACCGCGGAAAAAACCATCGATGGCGTCACCATCGCAACGTATTTTCTTGTCATTCAGTCTCCCGACCTCGAACGAATTAGGAAAGAAATAGCCCGTCACTATCGCGATGCGGGCGGATCGCCACCTGCATTCACGTCCTACTATTATCCCCACATCACGATCGGTTTTTTGAATCGTGACTTGCACGCGTCAGACTCTGTCTTCAAAGATCAGCGTCACTGCATCAGTAAAGTACAGCTCAAATAAGTTTGTCATTCAGATAATCTGCCTTTCTGATTGATCAACCCAGATTCTCCGCTCTTAAAATCGATACGGATAGACCATACTGCATCCAAACTGGATCAAGGAGGATGCAGTGCCAAGGCCACGAAAAGAACTCATCGATTTATCTGCTACGCCCTACTATCACGTCTATTCGCGATGCGTACGAAGAGCTTATTTGTGTGGGTCAGACCCCGAAACAGGAGTAAGCTATGAACACCGTAAACAGTGGCTCGAGGAACGTATGCGCCTTCTCGCTTCGATATTCACGGTCACCATTTGCGCCTACACGGTTATGAGCAATCACTATCATATTGTCGTGCATATCAACCCAGAAGAAGCACAAAAGTGGACAGACGCGGAGGTTCTTGTGCGTTGGCGCTGCCTCTATAAAGGCAGTAAATTAATTCAACGCCACATTCGAAACGAATCACTTTCATCATCGGAATTGAAGGAAGTTTGGGCAACCATTTCGGACTATCGTCGCAAGCTCACAAGCTTAAGCTGGTTTATGAAAGCACTTAACGAGCCAATCGCACGGATGGCGAATCAAGAGGATGAATGTAGCGGCCATTTCTGGGAATCTCGCTTCAACTCTCGCGCACTTCGCACCAGAGCGGCTTTGCTCGCGTGTATGGCGTATGTTGATTTAAACCCGGTTAGAGCAGGCGTTGTCTCAGACCCCAACCATTCACCGTATACTAGCTTTCCCAGACGACAATCAGATCGATTCAACACGATTGGCGCCATCAACCGACAGATCGACTCAAGCGCTCTACGCGCGTTCCCTATCGACCTGAAGCCGTTGATGCCGTTCTCTGATCTACAATTCAGCTGTCAGTCGAACGACCCGCCGCGGCTCCCATTCAGTACATCGGAGTATGGAGAGTTAATTGAGTGGACTCACCAACACGATGGTAAGCGTGATAAAGATCGAAATGAGTGCGCTAAACCGACTCTGCTCGAACATATGGGCATATCCATCAATAATTGGCTTATCCAATCTAGTTTTTTCGAACTTCTTTATAAGATTGGCGTTTATCAATAAAAGTGTTCTGAATAAAAATAGTCTGACTACTTACCGCAAATAGAACTAGCGAGCGAAATCTTACAAACCTAGCCTATGAATCAAATTTCAGTCGCCTGCAACATACCGATACTTAATCAGTGCCCTGTTTAAATTTTTAGGCGCGGTAGCCACGCTTCTTCTAAAGGATCAAGATCGCGTAATGGACATTCTAAAAAAGTAGTTTGATCGAAGTACGCTGGACAGTCGAAGATCAAACCTCATGATTCTTGGTCAGGACTATTCGACTTTCACGGGACGCAAAGTCTAGGGGGTCGATGTCTGGTTGTCACCATCGCGGAAAAAAAGATCACTCGAAACCTAGCATTGGGCCAAGCCAATTGATTGAACCTGCGGACGGATTGCTAGCTGGTTCGAATGAACTCGGCCACTACGTTAGCCAACTCAACCCCTTTGTCTTCCTGAAGAAAGTGCCCCGCGCCTTCGATTATGGGATGTCGCCTTCCTCGCGCGCCCGGAACTTCTTTTTGCCAAAGTGACTGTCCCCCACGAGTAATTGGATCTTTGTCACTAAAAGCCGTGAGAAATGGTTTATCCCAATTTCTAAACACATCCCATGCAGCCCGGTTCGCGGCAGTGGCTGGGTTATCAGGAGAAGTGGGCACTAACAAAGGAAAGGCCCTCGCGGCTGCTTTGTATTTCGGACTCGGGAAAGGTGCGTCGTACGCAGCCTTCACTTCGCGAGTCAACGATGTCGTACAGCCGGTATCGACGATTTTCCCAATTGGGAAGATGGGACTAAATCGAGCGAATCGCTTCCAAATTTTAAACGCCTTAGGCATTGACTCATCGCCGGTTGGGAGACCTCCATTCGCAAGTATGATTCGAGAGAACCAATCGCTGTTTTCAGCGGCCACGCGTAAACCGAGCAGCGATCCCCAATCCTGGCAGACGAGATTAATGTTCTTTAGGCCTTCCACCTCAAGAAACCGCGTCAACCAATAAACATGACGCTCGTAGGTATAAAAGCGTCGATCAGCCGGCTTGTCCGATCGACCAAACCCAATTAAATCGGGGGCAATTACTCTAAACCCCGCCGATACCAATACTGGAATCATGTGGCGATAAAGATAACTCCAACTCGGTTCCCCGTGTAGCAGTAATATAATCTCCGGATCCGAGTTTTTAATATAGGGTGACTGTCCCGGCTCCAATCTTGAGTTGGTTGAAGCATCAGGTGACTGTCCTGTGTCGGGTCCTGTGTCGGGAGCTTCATCGACAAAGTGCATTCGCATTCCATCGATGTCGGCATAATTTGGCGTAAACGAGTAGCCAGGTAGGTTGTCAAAACAAGAGTCAGGCGTGCGATAAATTTTCATGCGGCAAACGGATCTTGCAGAACCATCGTATGCGACCGATCCGGTCCGGTTGAAACCAACGCGATGGGCGTATCTATCAACTCGCTCAGTCGATTTAGGTAGCCTTTCGCCGCGTCAGGAAGCAGGTCGTAGTCGGTTACGCCGGCTGTGCTATCGGTCCATCCCGGCATTTCTTCGTAAACCGGAACGCAATCGGCCAATAAATGCGCCTCACACGGCAAGGTGTCGGTATGCTCGCCGTTAATGGTATACCCCACACATATCTTAAGTGATTCGAGCCCATCCAATACATCGAGTTTTGTGACCGCCAGCCCCGTAACGCTATTGTTTAAAACCGAGCGCCTCATAGTGACCGCATCGAACCAGCCACATCGGCGAGGACGCCCGGTCGTCGCACCAAACTCCGCCCCCACTTTCGCCATATGCGCGCCCGCCTCATCCGCAAGTTCCGTGGGAAACGGTCCTGCACCAACGCGGGTCGTATAGGCTTTCACGATGCCCAAGACATAGTGAAGATGCAGCGGCCCGATACCGGTGCCAGTTGAAGCACCACCTGCCGTTGTACTGGACGACGTCACAAACGGATACGTGCCGTGGTCGATATCCAACAGCGCGCCCTGCGCGCCTTCAAACAACAGTGAATGACCGGACTCAATGTGTTGCGCGAGCATAGACGTAATATCGGTCACCATCGGAGCGAGTCGTTCTGCATAGACCAAATAGTCGTCCAATGTTTTTTCGACACTAATCGCATCGGCCTTAAAGTAGTGCGTAAGAATAAAATTATGATAATCGAGCACTTCTCCCAGACGGGCCGCCAGTCGCTCTTCATGGAACAAATCGGACACTTTGACGGCTCGCCGCGCCACCTTGTCTTCGTAGGCCGGACCAATTCCGCGTCCCGTTGTACCAATCGCCTTGGCACCTCGCGCTCGCTCACGCGCATTGTCCAATGCCACATGACTCGGCAATATCAGCGGGCAGCGTGAACTAATTCGAAGCCGCTCCCCGACGTTGACACCCGATTGTTCAAGGCCATCCATTTCTTTAAACAAGGCTGGCAAGGACACCACCACCCCATTGCCAATCAAGCAATCGACGTCTTTGCGTAGAATGCCGGCAGGAATAAGATGGAGTACGGTCTTCTGCCCATCGATCACCAACGTATGGCCTGCGTTGTGGCCCCCTTGGAATCGAACTACAGCTTCAGCTTTGTCAGTAAGCAGATCGACAACTTTCCCTTTGCCCTCATCTCCCCACTGAGTGCCAATCACCAGAACGTTATTGCCCACAGCGCGCCTTTCTTATCAAGGAATCAAATAAAGGAATACAACGCCCGCAATAATAGACCCTAATCCCGTGGAGCGCAGCATTTTATGGTCGGCTTTAGCGGCCTGAGCAAAGAATCCTTGCATCAGTTTTGGCCCCAATGCCATGAACAGGCCTTCGATGATTAACGCAAGCGCCAGCGCGTTGAATAATGTCACCCAGTCCAACATGGTCGCGCCCTACCTGATCGCCATTTGAGCACCCTAAATCCACAGAAAAGCAGCGCTTGGGTCAGCCCGCTTTCCTTGCGACTCAGCCAGTTCCGCGCACAACCGTGTCATTAAGTCGTCCAATCGACTTAATTGGTGGCCTGATTGAAGTATTTAAAGAACTCGCTATCGGGCTGCAGCACCATCACATCGTTGGTATTGCCCAGGCTATTACGATAAGCCTGCATACTCCGATGGAATGAGTAGAATTCCGGGTTACGCTGATACGCATCCGCATAGATCTCAGCGGCCGACGCGTCGCCTTCCCCTCGAATCTTCTGGGCCTGCTTATACGCATCGGCCAGGATCACGACTTTTTCGCGGTCTGCATCGGCTTGAATACGCTCAGCTTCTTCAGCACCCTCGGCGCGTCGTTCTTTTGCCTCGCGCTCACGTTCTTTATTCATGCGTTGATAAACCGAATCACTCACGGTTTTCGACAGGTCGATACGCTTGATGCGCACGTCGATAATTTCGACACCGTAAATTCCAGCCGCCTCATTGGCCTCGCGCGTCATGGTATTCATCACCTCGGAGCGCTCGACGGACACCAGCTCTTCAAGTTCTCGTTTGGCAAATTCATCGAGTAGCCCATCCTCCACACTGTCAAGAAGACGCTTTGTGACCACCCGTTCATCCCCTTGGGTCGTGCGATAGAAGACCCCCGGCTCGACGATTTTCCACTTCACGAAGAAGTCCACGAACACTTTCTCACGCTGGTTCGTCATAAACTCACTGGGCTTATCGTCAAGTGTGAGCAGGCGCTTATCGAGCTTAACGACATTGTGCCAAACGGGCTTGTAGTGCAATCCGGGTTCGAGCTTGTCGCGCACGATCTGGCCAAACGCAAACTGTACCGCGTGCTCGGTTTCCGACACGGTGTAAAACGAAAAAGTCGCGAGCGCGCCGAGCGCGACCAAAACAAGCATAACGATTTGCGATTTATTCATGTTCAACGATCCCGTGTACGAAGTCGGTTATTGGAACTGGCATTGGTCGCCCCTGCTCCGGACGAGGAGGATTGGGCACGCCCGGGCGGCAAGGCAGGCGTCGCACTCGGACCACCGGGTTGGTTCATAAGTTTATCAATGGGCAGATAAAGAAGGTTGCCGCTCCCTTCGGAGTCCATGAGAACCTTGGAGCTGCTGCC